>NZ_JBWJPF010000037.1:0-26883 GCF_056393265.1 Stenotrophomonas sp. Steno-C15 | reverse complement strand
GCAGGGCGCTGGCCGGTACGTCGATGGCCATGGCCAGCGCCAGATGGTCCGAGAAGGCCGCCGGTACGGCTTCGACCGCGCGGGTCTGCAGGCTGCTGCTGACCAGGATGTGGTCGATGGCGCGGTCCGGGCGCCAGCTGGGGAATGTCGGCACGATGCAGCCTGGAGGCTGCAGCCGCGTCTTCTGGTACAGCACCTGCATTTCCGGCCGTTCGGCCAGGCAGTTGAAGTCACCCATCAGCACGGCATTGGGGTGGTCGGACAGCAGCTCGGCGATGAAACCGAGCTGTGCCATCCGCGAACCGGCACCCAGCGAGAGGTGGGCCACGGCCACGGCCAGGCCGTCCCTGCCATCACCGAACCTGGCCAGCAGCACGCCACGCCCGCCGATGCGGCCGGGCAGGGCGTGGTCCTGCACCTCCACCGGCTCCAGTTTGCTCAGCAGGCCGTTGGCACTGGATGCAACCCCGCCCATGCGCCGGTTCGGCTGGTGGCTCCAGTAGTTGAAGCCGGCACGCTGGGCCAGGTAGTGGGTCTGGTTGGTGAAGCCCGAACGCAGGCTGCCTGGATCGGCTTCCTGCAGGCCAACGATGTCGTGCCCACGCGCCAGTGTGGCAATCGCATCAAGACTGCTGCGCTTGCGACCCGCCGGCAGCGCATGTGACCAGCTGCGGGTCACATAGTCGCTGTAGCGGCGGGTACTGGAGCCGGCCTGGATGTTGGCCGTCAGCAGACGCAGGGTCCGTGTAGAGGGGGAATTCACGGCCGGGGACAGCTTCTCTTGGATCAGTGAGCCTGGGCCGCACCGCGCTCGCGGGCGATCAGGTGGTCGGCGATGCGCAGCATGTCCGGGAAGCTCTTGCCCTTCACCAGGTACTTGCCATTGACGATGATCGACGGGGTGCCGCTGATCTGGCTGCGCTGCGCGAACTGCTTGGCCGAGTTGGTCTTGGCATTCACCGCGAAGCTGCCCATGGTGGCGGCGAACTGCTTCGGATCGACGCCGTAGCCGGCGTAGAACTTGGCGATGTCCTCGACCGAATCACGGCCGCGTTCGCCCTTCAGGGTCTTCTGCGAGTGGATGGCGGCGTACAGCGCCTCGTGGGTCTTCTCCTGCACGCCCAGCGTCTGCGCGGCATAGAAGGCACGGGCGTAGTCGTCCCAGGTGCCGCCGAACATGGCGGGCACGTAGACGAAGTTCACGTCGCCCGGCAGACCGGCTTTCCACGGGCCGACCAGCGGCTGGAAGGCGGCGCAGGCCGGGCAGACGTAGCCGAAGATCTCGACCACTTCGACCTTGCCGGCAACCGGCTGGAAGGGCTGGCCGTTCGGAATTTCCTGGTAGTCCTCACCGGCCACCGGCGCCGGACCGGTCAGCGCGGTGGTGGTCGGGGCCGGAGCGGCCGCCGGAGCGGCTTCGGCGGCCTTCTCGCCTTCGGCTGCCGGGGCCGCGCCTGCGTTGTCAGTGGCCGGTGCCGCAGCGGGGTCGGTGCTGGCCGGGGTGGTGGTCGGCTCGGCCGGGGCGGCGGAGGTGTTGGCGGTGCCGTCGTCGGCCTTGCAGGCCGCCAGGATCGGCAGCAGCGCTGCGAGTGCGAGGGCGTAGCGGATCTTCATGGAAGCGTCTCCAGCATCTGGAATGGTGGGGCCGGCGGCGGGCGCCGGCCAGGGGGAAATGATGACACGCGGCGGCGACAGCGCCGTGTCGGGAGTGGGCGTTGGTTCAGCGGCCGCGGTTGGCGCGGACCTGGGCGATCAGCGCCGAGGCAATGCGCAGCTGGTCGTCGAAGCTGTTGCCGCGGACCAGATACTGGCCGTTGATGATCAGCGCCGGGGTACCGGGGATGCGGGTACGCTGGGCGAATGCCCGCGCTGCATCGACCTTCTTCTGCACGGCGTCGCCCCGCAGGGCCTGGATGTAGCGCTCGGGCGCCACGCCGTAGCCCTTGTAGAAGGTGGCGAGCTCATCGGCCGAGACATTCTGCATCGGCAGGGTGCCCTGCTCGTGCAGTGCCTTGAACACGGCCGCATGGCTGCGCTTGGCGACGCCGACTTCTTCGGCGGCGTAATAGGCCAGCGCCCAGGCATCCCAGGCGCCCCCGAACGCCGCCGGCACCGGAGTGAAGCGCACATCCGCCGGCAGCTTGGCCGCCCAGGCTTCCAGCTGTGGTTCGAAACGCGCGCAGTGCGGGCAGGTGTAGCCGAACACCTCGACCACTTCGATCTTGCCGGCGAGCGGCTGGAACGGACCGGCCTGGGCGATGCGCTCGTAGTCGCGACCTTCGACCAGCGGGGCTGCGGCAGGGGCGGCACTGGCGGCCATCGGCAGCAGCACCAGCAGGGACAACAGCAGGCGGGGAATCAACCTCATCGACACGCATCTCCGTTGAAAAAGCAACGCCGGCGCAGTCGCCGGCGTGAAGGAAACATACCGCAGGCGCGGGCCGCGGTGGCGGCCCGGGCCGACCAGTGGCGGTCAAGGGGCGGCGGCCGGTCGTGCCGGCGTGGCTTCGGTGGCCACGTCGTCGGCCCGGTTGTGCAGGCCCTGCAGGTAGCTGGACAGCGCCTGCACTTCCTGTTCGGTCAGCTTCTGTGCCACCGCGGCCATGATCTGGAAGTGTGCCTTGTCGGTTTCGTTGGTCTGCCCGGCCTGGTACTCCTGCAGGCGGCGCGCGACATAGCTGGCGTGCTGGCCACCGATATGCGGGTAGGCCGGGCCCGGGTTGCCGGCGCCGCTGGGGCCGTGACAGGCCATGCAGGCCGGCAGCCCGCGCGACGCGTCGCCGCCGCGGTACAGCTGCTGGCCGATCTGGTAGAACTTCATGCCCTTGTAGGGGCCTTCGGTCACCGCCGTGTCGTCGGCGATGCCGGCGGTGGCCTTCTGCGTGGCGAAGAACGCGCCGATGTCGCGCATGTCCTGCGGGGTGAGGTTCTGCACGAACGGCACCATCGCCACTGCCGCACCGGAGCTGCGCTGGCCGTTGGCGATCAGGGCCATCTGCTGGGCGACATAGCGCTCGCTCTGCCCGGCGATGGACGGGTACATCTCGACCGTGGAATTGCCGTCGGCACCATGGCAGGCCGCGCAGGCCGCAGCCTTGCCCTGGCCAGCCTTGGCATCGCCCCAGGTCGTCTTGCTGAAATCCACCTCCAGCGAGGCGGTGTTGATCGGCCCGTTGTCGGGCAGCGGGGTCAACGTGGTCTGCGCGAACGCAGCGGCGGCAACCACGACAGCAGTGGCAAGGGCGGATACGGCAAGAACGCGAGCGTGGCGCATGCTAAAGCTCCGTATGGACCGGGCCGGGCGGTGGCCGCCGGCATCGTCCGGATTATCAACGGCGTTTCCACGCACGGTCAACGAAGCAGTGCAGCAAAATCCCCGCTGGGGCCGTCGGCACGGGCGCGCGGCGCCGCAACATGCGATCCTATGCGCATGTCATTGCTCCTTGAACGCGCCCGTTACCACCTCTCGGCCCACAACGCGCGGCAGCTGCCGCCCGACGAAGGGGCCGAAGTGGCCTTCGCCGGCCGCTCCAACGCCGGCAAGTCCAGCGCCCTCAATGCGTTGACCCGGCAGAATGCCCTGGCCCGCGTCTCCAAGACCCCCGGCCGCACGCAGCAGCTGGTGTTCTTCCAGATCACCCCGGAAGCAAGCCTGGTCGACCTTCCCGGCTACGGCTACGCCAAGGTGCCGCTGGAGCTGCAGGCGCACTGGCAGGCCTTCATCGACCGGTACTTCCGTACCCGGGAGGCACTGAAGGGGCTGGTGGTGGTGATGGACATCCGCCACCCGCTGAAGGACTACGACCGCCAGATGCTGTCTTACGCCGTACAGCGCGGCCTGCCGGCGCATGCGCTGCTGACCAAGGCCGACAAGCTGGGCCGCGGCCAGCAGATGCAGACACTGCAGAAGGTGCGCAAGGAACTGCAGTCGGCCTACGGCGACAGCGTCAGCGTGCAGGTGTTTTCCGGTGAGGACCGCACCGGCGTGGACGAAGCCCGTGCCGTGATCGGTGGCTGGCTGGGCCTGGAATAACCTCTCGCCCGCCGGGCATGGCCCGGCGCTACCGGATCGGTGGGGGCCGACCTTGGTCGGCACACCCTCACAATGGCGAATACTCCGCCGGCACCCAGGCATAGGCCTGGCCGTCCCTGCGCACGTGGCCGAGGCCCGGGAAAGGCAGATGCGCACCCGCCACCCACCACGCCCCGGCGGTGGCCTGCTGCAACAGACTGCGGCGGCTGGCCGTGGCCGCCTTGCGGTCCGAATCGGCCTCGAACGCGGCTTCCGGGTGGGCGAACTGCACCGCGTGGAAGTGCAGCACGTCGCCCCACACCAGCAGTGACTGGCCCTGGCTGTCGAACCGGTAAGAGACGTGGCCGGGGGTGTGGCCATGGGTATCCATCGCCAGGGCACCGCCGGGGAGGGCATCGCCTGGCTGGAAGGTACGCAGGTGGCCGCTGGCCTGATAAGGCGCCACGGCGGTTCGGGCGAGCGGGAAGGCAAAGCGCACGCCCTCCGGTGCGGTGGTTTCGCTGGCCGGGTTGAGCCAGTAGTCCGCGTCGGCCCTGGACAGCCACAGCGTCGCGTTCGGATAGGCCGGCCTGCCCTGCGCGTCGAGCACGCCGCACAGATGGTCGGGGTGGGCGTGGGTCAGCAGGATGTCGTCCACCTCGGCGGGATCCACGCCTGCGGCACGCAGGTTGCCCAGTACCTGGCCCAGGCCGGGACCGAAGCACTGTGCGGTGCCCGTGTCGACCAGGGTGAGGTGATTGCCCTGGCGGATCAGGTAAGCATTGACTGCGGTCTGGAGGCCCTTGCTGTCTTCGGGGACATAGCGGCCTTCCAGCAGGCGGGTGACCAGCGTCGGCGGCACGTCGACCACTTCCTGCCGGCCGAGTGCGACCACGCCATCGAACAGGGCGGTGACCTGCAGGGTGCCTATGCGGTGGTGATAGACGCCGGGCATCTGCCGGGTGGGTGCGGGTGAGGTGGCTTCGGCGAGTGCGGTCAGCGGCAGCGCAGCCAGGGCCAGCAGCAGGGCGCCGTGCAGCGGCAGGTGATGCAGGGTCATGAGGGTTCTCGATGGAGGACGGGCGGTTCCGTTGCGGCTAGCGTGCCGTGGCCGGCGTGCGCGCGGCGCTCAAACCGCTGCGCGGAATGCTCAGGGAGTGGGGGCTGGCAGGGCTGCGCCCTGCACCCGCAGAGGCAACGGCCGAAGCAACAGCGGGCTATCCGTGGATGGCGGGGTGGGTCCGGCTGCGGGGGACGCCGTAAATACGTCCCTGTAGGCTCGGTCGCGCCATCCATGGCGCTCACTCCCCCGCAACCGGACCCACCCCGCCTTCGACAGTTTTCCACGATCTGTCGGAAATGCGCTTGGGGTCAGATCCGTTTTCCGCAGGAAAACGGATCTGACCCCGGAATTTCATTCGATCAGCCGCCGGAATCTGTCGAAGGCGGGGCACTGTGGGTGGGCAGGACCGTTGGCGCCATGGATGGCGCCATCGAGCCCCCATGGATGGGTTTACGGCGTGTCCTGGCCATCCACAGTGCCCCGCCCTCCCACGGATAGCCCGCTGTTGCTGTTGCTTCGGCCGTTGCCTCTGCGGGTGCAGGGCGCAGCCCTGCCTGACCCCCTCAGATGTCTGTAGGAGCCAGTCCGTACTGCTCGGCGAAGCGCTTGCTGAAACTGGCCGCGGAACGGTAGCCCGCGCGCGCGGCCACGGTCTTCAGCGGCAGGTCGGTGGTGTACAGCAACTGCATGGCGTGGGCCAGTCGTGCCTCGGTCAGCAGCTGGCGCAGGCTGGTACGCTCGGCCGCCAGCCGGCGACGCAGGGTGGCGCCGCTCAGGGCGAACTGCTCCTCCAGATCACGCGATTGCCAGTCGCGCGCAGGTTCAGCGGCGACACGATCCCGTATCTGCTCACCCAGTGTCGGTGCCGTGGGCAGCAGCAGGTTGCCGTGGCCCTGCCGGCACAGGGTCAGCACCATCGAGGCCAGGGCCAGCCGGGCGTCGCTGTAATGACCGTCCTGCAGCGATTGCCGCCAGCGGCGCAGCACGGCGCCATGTTCGGCCAGCGACAATCGCGCCATCGACGGACCAGCGTTGGGCAGTTCCTCGTTCCACAGTGTCCGCGCCGCGGCCAGCACTTCCGCACACAGCGGCACGATGGCGCTGAGGTAACGGCCGCTGCGCGGGTCTGGACGGTTGACCACGTCGATGCGGCAACGCTGGGTCAGCAGCAGTATGTCGCCGGGCGCGAACTCCAGCGTCTGGTGTGCGGTACGTACCTGCTTGCGTCCTTCCAGCAGGATCGCGAACTGCGGTTGCGGGATCTCCACCGAGCTGGCGCCATGCTCGCGCCGTGCGGTGATGCAGGCATAACCCTCGGCGCGATCACAACCGGCCAGCGAAGACATCTCGGCCAGCAGCGCCGTTGCTGCGGGCAGCATCGTGGTCATGTCACGTGGGCTCCCAGCAGCCGGCCGACGCCGGCGGCTGCAGCCATTGCGAGTGCGCCCCAGAACATGACGCGCAGGGCGCCGCGCAGGGCAGGCGCACCTCCAGCGCGGGCCGCCATCGCGCCGGTCACGCACAGGCCCAGCAGGGTGCTGGCGGTGGTCACCCCTGCCACGGAGTCGGCCGGTGCCAGCAGTGCGGTCAGCACCGGCAGGGCCGCCCCACAGGTGAAGGCTGCGGCCGAGGCCAGTGCGGCCTGCAGCGGCCGGGCGCGCAGGGTATCGGTGATGCCCAGTTCGTCGCGAGCGTGTGCACCGAGGGCATCATGGGCGGTGAGCTGTTCGGCCACCTGCCGCGCCAGCGCCGGGGCCAGGCCGCGATGGCGGTAGATGGCGGCTAGCTCTTCCAGCTCGCTGTGCGGATCATCCTGCAGTTCGCGCTTCTCCATCGCCAGGTCGGCGCCTTCGGTGTCGGCCTGGGTCTGCACCGAGACGTACTCGCCGGCGGCCATCGACATCGCCCCTGCGACCGTGCCCGCCAGGCCGGTGGCCAGCAGGGTGCTGGCCGATGCGCCACTGGCGGCAACGCCGACCACCAGCCCTGCCACTGAAACGATGCCGTCGTTGGCGCCGAGCACGGCGGCGCGCAGCCAGCCGACGCGGTCGGCCCTGTGTCGTTCCGGATGGCGCGAATGACGGGTCATGCCTTGCAGTGTACGAGGGTCAAGAGGTCGTCGGTAGGATGCTGAAACCCGTCTCCGTCGCATGCTGCGACGGGGCGCCACGCTATAGTGCGCCCTTGCGATGGAAGGCTCCCAGCCCCACATCCCCCGTCACCGTACAGCGAGTCTTCCCCTTGTCGAGCCCCAGCCACGTCGCCGATACGCCCATTACCGACCGCTCGCAGCTGGTGGAGGTGATCGCCTCCGGCGAAAAGCCCCGCGCGCAGTGGCGCATCGGCACCGAGCACGAGAAGTTCGGCTTCCGCCTGGACGACCTGCGACCGCCGGCCTTTGAAGGCGAGCGTGGCATCGAGGCCCTGCTCAACGGCCTGGTCCGTTTCGGCTGGGAACCCGTGCAGGAAAACGGCAACACCATCGCCCTGCTGCGCGATGGCGCGTCGGTGACGCTGGAACCGGCCGGCCAGCTGGAACTGTCCGGCGCGGCGCTGGAGACCATCCACCAGACCTGTGTGGAGACCGGTACCCATCTGAACGAAGTGGCGCAGGTGGCCGGCGAGCTCCAGCTGGGCTTCCTGGGCATGGGCTTCCAGCCGAAGTGGGCGCGCGATGAGATGCCGTGGATGCCGAAGGGCCGCTACAGGATCATGCGCGCGTACATGCCCAAGGTCGGTTCGCTCGGCCTGGACATGATGACCCGTACCTGCACGGTGCAGGTCAACCTGGACTACGCCAGCGAAGCGGACATGGTGAAAAAGTTCCGCGTTTCGCTGGCACTGCAGCCGATCGCCACCGCGCTGTTCGCCGACTCGCCGTTCACCGAAGGCAAGCCGAACGGCTACCTGAGCTATCGATCGCACATCTGGACCGACACCGACGCCGACCGCACCGGCATGCTCGACTTCGTGTTCGAGGATGGCTTCGGCTATGAGCGTTACGTCGATTACCTGCTGGACGTGCCGATGTACTTCTCCTACCGCGATGGCATCTACCACGATGCCAGCGGGCAGAGCTTCCGCGATTTCATGCAGGGCCGGTTGCCGGTGCTGCCGGGCGAGTTGCCGACCCTGCGCGACTGGTCGGACCACACGACCACGGCGTTCCCGGAAGTGCGCCTGAAGAAGTATCTGGAGATGCGGGGCGCCGATGGCGGTCCGTGGAGCCGCCTGTGCGCCCTGCCGGCGTTCTGGGTCGGCCTGCTGTACGACGACACCGCGCTGGATGCGGCCTGGGATCTGGTGCGTGACTTCACCCTGGCCGAGCGCCATGTCCTGCGCGACGGCGTGCCGAAGCATGCGATGAACCTGCCGTTCCGCGATGGCACCGTGCGCGATCTGGCGCGCGAGGCGGTGAAGATTTCCGTTGAAGGCCTGAAGCGCCGCGCCGCGCGCAATGCCGATGGCCAGGACGAGAGCAAGTTCCTGGATGTGCTGCAGGAGATCGTCGAATCCGGCCTGACACCGGCCGAGCGCAAGCTGGCGCTGTTCCATGGTCGCTGGCACGGCAACGTGGACCCGGTGTTCCGGGAATTCGCGTACTGAATGCGGCCGCCGGGCCATGCCCGGCGGGTGTTGCGCGCAGAAAAAACCCCGGCCTCCACGCCGGGGTTTTTCATTCCATCAGCCGGGCCGTCAGGCCTTGAGGCTGGCCATGTCGATCACGAAGCGATAGCGCACATCGTTCTTCGCCATGCGTTCCCACGCGTGGTTGACATCCTTGATGTCGATCACCTCAACATCGCTGACGATGTTGTGCTCGGCGCAGAAATCCATCATTTCCTGGGTCTCGGCCATGCCGCCGATGGCCGAGCCGGTGACGTGCTTGCGGCCGAAGATCACGCTGGCACCCATCAGGGGCGGGTCCAGCTCGGTGATGACGCCGACCAGGCACATGGTGGCATCGCGCTTGAGCAGGCTCATGTACGGGTTGGTGTCATGGCTGACCGGCACGGTGTTGAGCAGGAAGTCGAAGCTGTTGGCGTGCGCCTTCATCTGCGCCGGATCGCGCGAGACCAGCACCTCGTCCGCGCCCAGGCGCTTGGCGTCGGCGCCCTTTTCCGGGGTGGTGGTGATCATCACTACGGTGGCGCCCATCGCCTTGGCAAACTTCACGCCCATGTGGCCCAGGCCACCCAGGCCGATCACGCCCACCTTCTGGCCGGGGCCGACCTTCCAATGGCGCAGCGGCGAGTAGGTGGTGATGCCGGCGCACAGCAGCGGCGCGGCGGCCTTCAGGTCCAGCGTCTCGGAGACCTTCACCACGAAGCGCTGCTCGACCACGATGTGGTCGGAGTAGCCGCCCATCGTCAGCTCACCGGTATTGCGGTCGCGGCTGTTGTAGGTATAGGTCGGACCCTTTTCGCAGTACTGCTCAAGGTCGTGGTCGCAGGCATCGCAATGGCGACAGGAATCCACCATGCAGCCGACGCCGGCGATATCGCCGACGCTGAGGCGGGTGACGGCCGGACCGACTTCGACCACGCGGCCGATGATTTCGTGGCCGGGAACCATCGGGTACTCCGCGCCGCCCCAGTCGTCGCGGGCCTGGTGCAGGTCGGAGTGGCAGATGCCGCTGTACAGCACTTCGATGCGGACATCGTTGGCGCCGACAGCGCGGCGTTCGAAGGTGAAGGGCTCGAGCGGAGCGGTATTGGTACGCACCGCATAACCATGGGCGAGGGACATGGGGAATCCTTGGCGGGGTTTGTGGAAAGGCGTTTTACAATACGCCCCTCATACCCGCCCACAAAGCGTGGATATCGGCATGATTCATCAAGGCAGACTGCACAATCATGGCCACTGACAATCTCACCCACCTGGCCGCCTTCGCGGCGGTGGCCCGCCACCGCAGCTTCCGCCGGGCCGGCGCCGAACTGGCCCTGTCGACCTCGGCGGTGAGCTATGCGATCCGGGCACTGGAAGAGCGGTTGGGGGTGGGCCTGTTCCATCGCACTACCCGCAGCGTGGCCCTGACCGAGGCCGGGCAGCGCCTGCTGGACCGGTTGCAGCCGGCGCTGGGCCAGGTGCACGAGGCGCTGGAGGAAATGAACCAGTTCAGGGACAGCCCGACGGGCCTGCTGCGCATCAACGCGGCCCGCGCGGCAGTGCCGACCCAGCTCGGCCCACGCCTGACCCGCTTCCTGCGCGCGCACCCCGATGTGCGCCTGGAGCTGACCGAGAACGATGGGCTGGTGGACATCGTTGCCGAAGGCTTCGATGCCGGCGTGCGGCTGCATGAGTTCGTGCCCGAGGACATGGTGGCCGTGCCGTTGGGCCCGGCCCTGCACGGCATGATCGTGGCCTCGCCCGAGTATCTGCGCCGGCACCCGGCACCGCAGCATCCCCGCGACCTGCTGCAGCACGAATGCATCCGCTTCCGCTTCGCCAGCGGTCACCTGTACAAGTGGCAGTTCGACCGCGATGGGCAGTCGCTGGAAATCGACGTGCGTGGGCGACTGACGCTGAGCGAGCAGACCACCATCATGCGCGCGGTGCTGGATGGCTTCGGCCTGGCCTATGTTCTCGAGGATGCCGCGCGCCCGCACATCGAGGCCGGGCGGATGGTGGCGGTACTGCAGGACTGGAGCGAACCGTTTCCCGGCTTCGTGCTGTATTACCCCAGGCAACGGCAGATGGCGTCGGCCTTGCGCGCATTCGTGGACATGCTGCGCGAATAGAGCCATGCCTGCGCGGACGCTGCCTGTCGAGGTAAAGTGCGCGCCGATCCAATCACAGGGACGTTCATGCATACGCTTGCCGAGATCGAACTGGCCACCGGCCAGACCTTTCCTGCTCTCTACCACCGGCTCGATACGGAAGACCGGCTGAGCTGGGGGGCGACCCATCCGCAATGGGCGCAGGTGTTCCTTCCGGAGCTGCAACCGGTGCCGCCGATTCTGCTGTATGCGCAGGATTACGAGCCGCTTGAGCGTGGCGAACTGCTCGAGGCCTGGCAGGAGCTGACTGCAGAGGATCACTACAACCCATTGCGCGAGGATCTGCAGCTGCTGCCGTTCGCCCGCACGGGGGCCGGTGACAGCTACTGCTTCTGGACCAATGCGCCGGGCTGCGACGAGCCGCCGGTGCTGCTGGTGTGGCACGACGATGATCGCGCTGACGTACTGGCCCGCAACCTTCAGGATTTCCTGTTCCGCAAGATGGTGGAGGCAGTGGCGGACTACGAGGCCCCCTACACGCTGTTGTCGCACGGTGACCTGGCCGACAATCTCCAGCGCTGGCTGGGCTCGCATCGCGCGTGGCTGCGGGACGACCAGGCCACTGCGCTGGAGGCCCTGTTTGCACGCAGCGCAGAGATCGAGCAGGGAGAGATCGATGAGGATCAGGCGCAGGCGCTGGTGCAGCAGCTGATCGGATTCGAGCGGCTGGACGAATCATTCGCCTACGTGCGCTGATGCTGGCGGCGGGCCCGGTGCATTCCGCCGATCAATCCAGCAAGGCGTCGTAGCCGGGGCCGGTGAACTGGATCAGGCAGAAGCCGTGTCCGAACGGATCCGCCAGCATTGCGATGCGCCCCCATGAACGCTCGCGTGGCGCCTGCTCGAGCGCCGCGCCTGCCGCCAACGCCTGGGCAAGGGCGGCGTCGAGGTCCTCCACGATCCAGTCGATGTGCAGCGCGGTCCAGTGACGTTCGTAATCCCGCACGTCACCGTCGACGGTAGCTGCGCTGCCCGCTTCGTTCTGCAGCAGATAGAGCGGTGTCGGGCCGCCCAGCAGTTCCAGCACCTCCGGGCCGAGACGGCGCCCGGCATGGAGGCCGAAGGCGCGTGTGTAGAACGCCTCGGCGGCCGCGAGGTCCGGAACGTCCAGATTGATGATGAAGGGGATCATGGCCCGGGTCCTGCGTTGTGCCAGGCACCATGCGCCGATGATTCCCGTCGATCAAGAGGGTGCGCGGTTTGAGGCAGCGCGTCGCGGAAAGGCGCCGGCGATCGTTCTAGACTCGAGCGATCGAACCTGCATGGGAGTGGCTCTGATGGGACTGCGCGAATGGGGGAGGGGGGCCGCACTGGCCGTGCTGCTCGCAGCCACTGGCGTCGGCATCGCGGATGCGCGTGACAGCCAGGCACCGGTGATGTCCGGCAATCCGATCCTGCCGGGCTGGTACGCGGACCCGGAGGCGGCCGTATTCGGCAGCACCTACTGGATCTTCCCCACGCGCTCGCGGCCCTATGCAGAACAGGTTGCCTTCGATGCCTTTTCGTCGCCCGACCTGGTGCACTGGCGCCGGCACGACAGCGTGCTGTCCATCGAGAACATTCCCTGGGCCAGGCAGGCGTTGTGGGCACCCTCGGTGGTGGCCAACGACGGGCGCTACTTCTTCTTCTTCTCCGCCAATGACATCCAGAACGACGGCGAGACCGGTGGCATCGGCGTGGCCGTGGCCGACCAGCCCGAAGGGCCTTACCGCGATCTGCTCGGCAAGCCACTGGTGGGCGCGTTCCACAATGGCGCGCAGCCGATCGACCAGTATGTGTTCAAGGATGACGATGGTGCCTGGTACATGATCTATGGCGGCTGGAAGCACGCCAACATCGTGCGCCTGAAGGCGGATTTCAGCGGCCTGCTGCCCTGGGACGACGGCACGCTGTTCAAGGAGATCACGCCGGCGCCGGAGTACGTGGAAGGTCCGCTGATGTTCAAGCGGGGCGGTCGCTACTACTTCATGTGGTCCGAAGGCGGCTGGGGCGAGCCGGACTACTCGGTGGCCTATGCGATCGCCGACGCGCCGACCGGGCCGTTCACACGCATCGGCCGGGTCCTGCAGCAGGACCCGGCCATCGCGACCAGCGCCGGGCACCACTCCCTGATCCACGCGCCCGGCGATGACACGTGGTACATCGTCTACCACCGCCGGCCGCTCCACCAGACCGACCGCAATGCCCGCGTCACCGCGATCGATCGCCTGTACTTCGACGCGCAGGGCCGCATCCTGCCGGTGAAGATGACGCACGAGGGCGTACCCGCGCACCGCCTGCGCTGAGGCGCAGGATGTACCTTTCCGCCACCTGTGTATACTATCCCCCAGTATAGTTCCTGAGTCACCCTGCCATGCCGCACTCTCCCGAAGAGAAGAAGAAGGTCCTGGCCCGCGTGCGCCGCATCCGCGGCCAGTGCGATGCACTGGACCGTGCGCTGGAAGCCGGCGCCGACTGCGGGCCCGTGCTGCAGCAGATCGCCGCCATCCGCGGGGCGGTCAACGGGCTGATGTCCGAGGTGATGGAAGCCCACCTGCGCGAAGAGTTCGGACAACCCGCAGCGTCCGATGAACAGCGCGCCGAGCGCGTGCGCGAGATGAGCGGGCTGATCCGCTCGTACCTGAAATAAGCAACGGCGCAGCATAGCGTCGTCCATCTGTTACTGCCTGTCTTTGGAGAATCCCACCATGAAATCCCGTGCCGCCGTCGCCTTTGCTCCCGGCCAGCCGCTGCAGATCGTCGAGATCGACGTCGCCCCGCCGAAGGCCGGCGAAGTGCTGGTCAAGATCACCCACACCGGCGTCTGCCACACCGATGCGTTCACCCTGTCAGGGGATGATCCGGAAGGTCTGTTCCCGGTGGTGCTGGGCCATGAAGGTGCCGGCATCGTGGTGGAAGTAGGCGAGGGCGTGACCAGCGTCAAGCCGGGTGACCACGTGATTCCGCTGTACACCGCCGAGTGCGGCGAATGCCTGTTCTGCAAGAGTGGCAAGACCAACCTGTGCGTGTCGGTACGCGCGACCCAGGGCAAGGGCGTGATGCCCGATGGCACCAGCCGCTTCAGCTACAACGGCGAGCCGATCTATCACTACATGGGCTGCTCGACGTTCAGCGAGTACACAGTGGTGGCCGAAGTCTCGCTGGCGAAGATCAATCCGCAGGCGAACCCGGAACATGTCTGCCTGCTCGGCTGCGGTGTCACTACCGGCATCGGTGCGGTGCACAACACGGCCAAGGTGCAGGAAGGCGACAGCGTGGCAGTGTTCGGCCTCGGCGGCATCGGCCTGGCCGTGATCCAGGGCGCGCGCCAGGCCAAGGCCGGCCGCATCATCGCGGTGGATACCAATCCGTCCAAGTTCGAGCTGGCGCGTGAGTTCGGTGCGACCGACTGCATCAATCCGAAGGACTTCGACAAGCCGATCCAGCAGGTCATTGTTGAAATGACCACCTGGGGCGTGGACCACAGCTTCGAGTGCATCGGCAACGTCAACGTGATGCGCGCGGCGCTGGAATGCGCGCACCGTGGCTGGGGCCAGAGCGTAGTGATCGGCGTGGCCGGCGCCGGCCAGGAAATCTCCACCCGTCCCTTCCAGCTGGTCACCGGCCGCAAGTGGATGGGCACGGCCTTCGGTGGCGTCAAGGGTCGCAGCCAGCTGCCGGGCATGGTGGAGGACGCGATGAAGGGCGACATCGAACTGGCGCCGTTCGTCACCCACACCATGGATCTGGACGGGATCAACGATGCCTTCGATCTGATGCACGAAGGCAAGTCGATCCGTTCGGTCGTGCACTACTGAGCCATCCCGGGTGGCAGGCCATCAGGGCTGCCACCCTTCTGGAGAGACACCATGGAACGCATCGAACATCGTGCCTGCTTCGGCGGTTGGCAGGACGTGTACCGTCATCCCTCGTCCACGCTGGGCTGCGACATGCAGTTCGCCGTTTACCTGCCGCCGCAGGCGGAAACGCAGGCGCTGCCGGTGCTGTACTGGCTGAGCGGACTGACCTGCACCGAACAGAACGTCATCACCAAGGCGGGCGCGCAGCGCTATGCGGCCGAACATGGCGTGATTATGGTCGCGCCCGACACCAGCCCGCGTGGCGACGATGTCGCCGACGCGGAGGGCTACGATCTGGGCAAGGGTGCCGGCTTCTACCTCAACGCCACCCGCGAGCCGTGGTCCAAGCACTACCGCATGCATGACTATGTGGCGCAGGAACTGCCGGCGCTGATCGAGGCGAACTTCGCGGTGACCGGGGCACGCGCGATCAGTGGTCACTCGATGGGAGGTCACGGTGCACTGGTGGTCGCGCTGCGCAATCCGGGGCGTTACCGCAGCGTGTCGGCATTTTCGCCGATTGTTGCCCCCAGCCAGGTGCCCTGGGGACAGAAGGCGTTCCAGGCCTATCTGGGCGACAACCGCGCCGACTGGGCCGCGTGGGATGCCTGCGAACTGATCGCTGCGGCCAGCGAACGCTTGCCGCTGCTGGTGGACCAGGGCGGGGCCGATGAGTTCCTGCAGAGCCAGCTGCAGCCGCAGCGCCTGCAGCAGGCCTGCGACGCCGTCGGCCATCCGCTGACCCTGCGCCTGCAGGATGGCTACGACCACAGCTATTACTTCATCGCCAGCTTCATCGGCGAGCACATCGCTCACCACGCCCGCGCGCTGCACGGCTGAATAGCCCGCGTGACAGCTGCGGTCCCGGGGACGCAACCGCGCATGCCCCGGCGCGACGGACCGCCTGCGTCGATGTAGCGCCGCGCCATGCCCGGCGCAGGGGCAGGGGAAGCAGGTGTGGCGTGGATCACGCCTCCATGGCGGCCTGTCGCGCTATCGTGCGTGCAGACAGGCTTGCGCAGTGGGGGATGCATGCCGGTAGTGCTGGCGCTGCTGTACGTGTTCGGCCATGGCCTGGTCGTGGCCCTGTGGCCGGGGCCGGCAGGCCTGGGTTCGTTCGTGTTCCTCACCGGCGCGCCGCTGCTGGCCGCCGCCGCATGCCTGTGGCGCGCGCGTGCGGATCGCGCCGCGCTGGGCTGGCGTGCCATCGCGCTGGCACTGCTGCTGTGGGCGGGGGGCATGGGCATCAACATGCTCGATGCACTCCGTGCCGACCGCCCCGACATCACCCCGGGCGCCAGCCTGCTGCTGTACGTGCTGTATGGCGTGCCGCTGGTGTTCATCCTGGCCCGCTCGCGGCGGGAGCGCTGGGCCATCAGCGTGATCGACGGAATCATGGCGGCCCTGCTGGGCGTGCTGTTCTTCGTGCATACCCAGTCATTTGCCGACCATGTCGGCATCGACGACCAGGCGCTGGCCAACATGCAGCGCATGTTCGATATCCAGAACCTGTGCATCGCTGTCTTTGCCATCGTGCGCTGGGTGTCCTGTGATGTCCCGGAGCGACGCAGCGTGTTCCGCGCGCTGGCGCTGTACGCGCTGGCCTATCTGCTGGTGGCCTACTACATCAACCACTTCACCTCCGAACAGTCTTTCGGCGCCTACAACGATCTGCTGATCGACGTGCCGTTCCTGTTGCTCGCGCTGCTGGCACTGCGGCGGTCGCCAGCTACCGGATTCGTGCTGCAGCCGCGGCTGGCCCGGCTGGTGCAGGCCGGCGGCCCGATCATCCTGCCGCTGCTGCTGCTGGTGGTGGGCACCCTGGTGGTGGACCATGCCAGGCCCCTGGCATTGGCTGGATTCGTTCTGGCCACGTTGGGGTTCAGCCTGCGCAGTGCGCTTCTGCAGATCGATCTGCTGGAACGGCAGGCCGGGCTCGACCAGCTCGCGCGCCAGGATGGCCTGACCGGCGTAGCCAACCGCCGCCAGTTCGATGCCGAACTGCAGGCCGAATGGAACCGGGCGCGGCGGAGCGGCAGCGAACTGGCGCTGCTGCTGGTCGATATCGATCATTTCAAGGCGTTCAATGATGCCCATGGTCATCCCGCCGGCGACCGTTGCCTGCAGGCCGTGGCGGCGCTGCTGCAGCACAGCGCCGGGCGTGCGGGCGACAGCGTGGCGCGTTACGGCGGTGAGGAATTCGCGGTGATCGTGCCAGGCACGGCGTTGGACGGCGTACAGGCCTTGGCCGAGCGGCTGCGACGCGCGGTGGAAGCGCTGCAGCTGCCGGAAGGGCGGGTCAGCATCAGCATCGGCATCGCATTCCTGCATCCGCCGGCAACAGCCGATGCCGGGCAGCTGCTCGCCGATGCGGATGCGGCGTTGTATGTGGCCAAACGCGCGGGACGCAATCGTGTGGCGATGCAGGGCGCAGCGCCGGCCGGTGCAGACGGCCACTAGACCCCGCCCCGCGCATTCGCCAAGGGAACGCGGTTCTGCCGCTGGTGGCTGTCGCCCGCGGACGCGCCTTCGTCGGCGGTACCCGCACTCCGTCGCACCGCGCTGGCGATCACGCGGGAGCCGGTTCACCGTCACCCACCAGTGTGGAGAGGAGCAGACATGCACAGAACCCTGGTGTCGCTGGCCGCGTGGAGCGCGATGGCCTTCAGTGCGCAGGCGGTCGCGGCCACGGCGGCGTCGCCTTGCGCCGCTGCGAGCTATCGGATGGCCGATGGCAGTACGCTGGACATCGGCCCGGGTGCGGGCGATCAACTGCGGTGGCGCACGCCAGATGGTCGCAGCGGCGCACTGCAGCGCACCGCGGGCGATGCCTGGACCAGTACCCGCGGCTGGACCGGGCAGCCGGACGGGCACCGGATGGTGCTCACGGACTGTGGGAAGCGCGGCATCAGCGTCGATGGAATGAAGGGCGAGCGCATTCCGCTGCGGCAGATCGACACCCGTTTCAGCGGTGCCGGCGCAACGCTGCAGGGGCGGCTGACGCTGCCTCCGGGCGATGCGCCGGTTCCACTGGTGGTGCTGGTGCATGGTGCGGAGAACAGCTCCGCGCTGGAGCGCTACTCGCTGCAGCGCGAGTTCGCCAGTGCCGGCATCGCCGTGTTCGCGTACGACAAGCGGGGCACGGGACGCTCTGGCGGGCGGTACACGCAGAACTACCTGACCCTGGCCAATGATCTGATCCTGGCCACGCGCGAAGCACGCCGGCTGGCGGGGGCACGTGCGCAGCGGGTCGGCTACCAGGCCGGCAGCCAGGGTGGGTGGGTGGCGCCGCTGGCGGCACGCATCGAGCCTGTGGATTTCATCGTGATCAGCTTCGGCCTGGCGGTCTCGCCGCTGGAGGAAGACCGCGAGGCGATCGCCTTCGACATGCAGCGGGCCGGCCAGGGCGCGGAAGCCACTGCGCAGGCGATGCAGATCGCCGATGCGGTGGCGACCATCGTCGAAAGCGGATTCACCGAGGGATTCGATGTACTGGCGGAGGTGAAGCAGCGTTACCAGCATGCGCCCTGGTTCCCTGCGGTACGCGGGAACATTGCCGGGTATCTGTTGTCGACTCCGGAGGTCACTGCGCGCGAGCAGGGGCCGCGGCTGCTGGACGGGGTGCCGGCCCATTACGACCCTTTACCGGTGCTCACGCATCTGCAGGTGCCGCAGTTGTGGATCTTTGGCGGGCAGGACCGCGATGCGCCGCCGGTAGAGACGCTCAGGCGTCTTGCGGTTCTGCAGGGCCAGGGACGGCCGATCTACACGGCCGTGTATGCAGACGCCGATCATGGCATGTACGAGTTCGAGCTGGATGCGGCCGGGGAACGTGTATCGACACGGCAGCCGGCCGGGTACTTCCAGCTGATGACGGACTTCATCCGTGGCGATGCGCTGCGGGCCGAATACGGCCAGGCCCGCCCCACGTCCGCGCGATGAGGGCTTCGACGGGCGAAGCCCAGCAGACGCCAGCGTGTTCGCCGCTCAACGCACGTCGCGCAGTTCCCAGTGATGGCCGGCCAGCAGACGCAGGCGCTGCTTGAACACATCGCTGTCGATGCGGGTGGTGGCCACCAGGTTGATGCGCAGGTCCTTCTGCTCACCGGTTACGGTGGCGTCCGGGTCGGTCACGCCCCACTGCGGCTCCACTGCATCCGGATCGGGTTGCTTGGCTTTCCAGCGCTCGAACAGCGCGCCGCTGCGTAGGGCGTCCTGCAGTTCTTCGGCAAAGCCGGCGGCGCCCTGCGAATGGAAGGACAGGTCGGGGTCGTTGCCGCGGGCCTTGGACGGGTCGGGAAGGCTGATGTGGTACTGCGCAGGCATGGTGATCTCCTTGAAGTGCGGCAAGGCTGGCATAGACGCGGTGCAATGCTTGTGTACATCCGGCGCACCTGCATGCAGGCGTCGCCCGCCCTCATTCGAACCGATGCGGTCCATCGGCAAAGCCCACGGTAACGGCGCCCTTGCCGACGTTGACCATGCCGGTCAGGCTCATCACCGATTCGTACACGGTGACGCCGTGTGTGGCGCAGACCTCCGTCAGCTGCGCGTAGCCGGGCAGGGCGCGCAGCTCCTCCAGCTCACCGCCATAGCTGACGCAGACTGTCGGTGTCATCAGTCCGCTGCGCACGCGCTGGCCGACCACAGCGAAGAGCTTCTGCACGGCATTGTCGAAGCCCTTGATCTTGGCTACCGGGCCGGTCTCACCGCGGTAGCCGTGCAGCACCGGCTTGATGTCCAGTGCGCTGCCCAGCGCGGCACTGAGCAGGCCGACACTGCGGTCGCCCTTGTGCCGCGCGCGGGCCCGCATGTAATACAGGTCACGGGTGACCATGTAGCCATGCACGTTGCCGGCCAGTTCCTCCAGCCGCTCGCGGATCTGCTGCACGCTGGCGTTGCTGTCGCGCAGGCGAACCGCTTCCACCGCCGTCACCGCCTGCGCGGCGAACAGGTTCTGGGTGTCGAGCACGCGCAGTGCGAAGGGCGAGTTGTAGCCCGCGGCCTGCCGCACCGGCTTGTAGTCGTTGAGGATGGCGAAGCTGGCCTGCAGGGCGTTGTCGTGGATCGGGCTGCGGGTCTTGGTGATGGTCATGCAGAAGACGTGGTCGTAGTCGATCACCAGCTGCTGCAGGAACAGGTCACGGATCTGGTTGACGCTGAAGGGGATGGTCTCCGCCTCGGCACCATGTTCGGCCACGTGTGCGTGCAGGAAGCTGAGCGTGGCCTGTTCGTCGCGGTGGTCGGCGAGTACGGCTTCGCCGATCCGTACGGTGATCGGGAGCAGCACGATGTTGTGTTCGGCAATGAACGCCTGCGGCAGGTCGCAGGCCGAGTCGACGACGATTCCGATGCGCATCCGCGGCTCCCCCTCCAGGGCGGTTGTTGGTTCGGAAGTGTGAAAAATATCTCAAAACGGGAGCCCGCGCGCGAGGGAAGCGCAGGCGCCCTGTTCAGCGTCTGCGCTGTACCGCGATCGGCAGGGCCTCCACCCGCTGCCATTCCGGCTGCTTCAGCAGGTCCGGATCGGCCAGCACAGCGGCCATCAGCGGGTGCGCGTCATTGCCCCAGAACAGCTCGTCGCCGATGGCCAAGGTCGGTACGCCGAACACGCCGGCCGCGAGCGCAGCCTCGGTGTTGCGCCGCAGCTGCTCCTTGACCTCTGCGGTTGCCGTGGCGGCCGCCACATCCGCGATGCCCAGCCGCGCGCCGGGTTCGCGCAGCGCCTCGGCGCTGTCGGCGGCGTTGCCCTCGCGCCAGATCCAGTCGAACAGCACGTCCACGGCCTGCGCGCCGCCGCCTGCGGCCAGGCACAGCCGCAGAGCGGCCAGCGGGTTGAACGGGTGGGCAGGCGGGAAGCGCAGCGTCACGCCTTCCGCCTGCGCGTTCCAGAGCAACTGGCGGTAGATGAAGCGCCGCTTGGCCGGGATCTCGGCCGGGCCGAGATTGCCAAGCTGCTGCAGCACCGCCCCGAAGGCGATCGGCACCGGCTGTACCTGTGCGAACTGGGGCAGTTGCTTGACCTTCTGCCAGTGCAGGTAGGAGTAGGGCGAGACGAAATCGAAGTACCAGTGCAGCGGGGCCATGGGGCTTTCCTCGTCGGTCAGGGCTGCGCGTTGCGCTGCAGATAGCGGTCGCGCAGGTCGGTCTGGCGCGAGCGCATCGGCATCGGCCGCCCTCCCATCCAGACCTGTTCGGCATAGTGCGCCACATCCAGCGGGTCGCCTTCCCACAGCACCAGGTCGGCGCGCTTGCCGGGCTCGATGCTGCCGATCTGGTCGGCCACCCCGAACGCCTGTGCGGGAACCCGGGTCAGGCCTGCCAGCCCGTCGGCCCAGGGCAGGCCATGGGCTACCGCATTGCCTGCGAGCTGGCGGATCTTGCGTGCGTTGTGCGAGGCATCGCCACGTTGCACGAAGCTGACGGGCACGCCCGCACGCTGCAGTCGTGCCGCGTTTTCCAGGGTGGCGCCGATCTGGTCGAAGCTGGCCGGCAGGTTGGCCAGCACGTCGACGAACACCGGCACGCCGGCCGCAGCCAGCTCCGGCGCCAGCTGCCAGGCTTCGCTGGCTCCAGACAGGGCGATCTTCACCTTTTCGCGTGCAGCCCAGCGCAGCAGCTGGCGGATATCGGCAGCGCGATCGATTTCAACCACGATGCGGCCCTGGCCGGCCAGATAGCGCGACAGTGTGCGGCGACCGGCCGGTGTCAGCACGGCGTGCGGTGAATCGGCGGCGACCTGGCCGCGCGCTTCATCCACCATCTGCTGCAGCAGCATCCACTGTGCTGCACGCGAATGACCGGTCAGTTCCGACGCTGCGGCGCCCAGCCGCAGGAACAGCGCACGTGGACCCAGCGGGTCGGCGCTGCCATCGAGCCGCATCACCCCGCCCTGGCCCGCCACGAAGCCACCGCCGGTGACGGCGCCCAGCGCGGTGAAGCCGATGCCCTCCAGTCGCGCCACCGGAATGAGCACCGACGCGGGGTTGTAGGCCAGGGTCACGTCGAACTCCGGACGCAGCGGTTGCTCGCCGATCTTCAGGCTGCTGTCGACCGTACTCGCTTCTCCCGAGACTTCCTCGATGCCGATCTCGGCGATGCCACCGAACAGCGCGGGCGTGAGCGGGCGGCCATCGGCTTCAACCACGGTCGTGCCGGCCGGTGCGGCCAGGCCCGTACCCACGGCACGGATGATGCCGCCCTGCACCAGCACATCGGCGTGCTGCAGGCTGCCGCGTGCGCCGGCGGTGTGAACCGTCGCGCCGCGCACCAGCAGATCCTGTGCCGATGCCGTGCCGGTGATGGCTGCCAGCACCATGATCGCAGCGCCGAGCCATGCCCGGTTGCGGCTGGAAGACCTTGCCATCTGCATGGAACCGGCCATCAGTGCACCTCCTGCCCGAGCTGGAAGTCCGACTGCGGCGTTGCCGGCAACGCACTGCGGTCGTACAGGCGGCGGCCATCGACATAGACCTGCTCGGCCAATGCGTAGGAGCTGAAGGGATTGCCGTTCCACACCACCACGTCGGCCATCTTGCCGGGCTCCAGCGTGCCGGTCTGGCGCTCGATGCCCAGCGCCTTGGCGGCATTGGCGGTCATCCAGGTGATCGCATGTTCAGGAGTGATCGGGGCCATGCGTGCGCGGCGCGCGGCGGCCATGACCTTGGCGGCTTCCTGGTTCAGGCGCTGGATGCCTTCGGGCGAATCGGAATGGACGATGGCGCAGCTGTTCTTCGCCCGGTCCACCAGCGCGATGTTCTCGGGGATGCCATCGAAGGCTTCCATCTTGAAGCCCCACCAGTCGGCCCACAGTGCACCGCAGACGCCGTCCGCCGCCAGCCGGTCGGCCAGCTTGTAGGCCTCCACGCCGTGGTGGAACGCTGCCACCTTGAAACCGAATTCCTTGGCCAGGTCGAGCATGGTGGCCATTTCATCGGCGCGGTAGCAGTGGATGTGCACGCGGATGTCGCCCTGGATCGCGCCGGCCAGGGTGTCCAGCTTGAGATCGCGCTTGCCACCGGCATCGCCCGCGCTGTCACCTTTGTCGCTGCCGAACCAGCGCTTGCGCTTGGCTGCCTTGGGCGTGTTCTTGGTGATGTAGTCGGCGGCATCGATGAAGGCTGCGCGGTAGCCGGCGACGTTGCCCATCCGCGTAGCAGGCGTCACACCCTTGCCTTCGCCATAGACGCGTTTGGGGTTCTCGCCGCAGGCCATCTTCAGGCCCCACGGCGCGCCGGGAAACTTCATCGCCTGGTAGGTGATGGCCGGAACATTCTTCAGGGTCACGCCGCGGCCACCGACGAGGTTGGCCGAGCCGGGCAGCACCTGCATGCTGGTCACGCCGCCGGCCAGGGCGGCAGCGAAGCCGGGATCCTGCGGCCACACCGAATGCTCCGCCCAGACATTGGCCGTCACCGGTGCGGTCATCTCGTTGCCATCGCTGTGGGCGCCCACCCCCGGGCTGGGATATACGCCCAGGTGCGAGTGCACGTCGATCAGCCCGGGGGTGACCCACTTGCCCTGCGCGTCGATGCGGGTGACATCGGCCTCGGCCTGCAGCTGCTGGCCGACAGCAACGATGCGGCCCTCACGCAGCAGGACGTCGGCATTGTCCAGGCGCTGGCCGGTGCCGGTCAGCACCGTTGCGTTGTGGATCAGCACCGGCGCATCGGGCTGCGCCCGATAGGTGCTGGGGTAAGGATCGGCCATGAAGCGCGAGGCGCTCAGTGCTGGCGCGGCGGCCAGCGTAACCAGCGCCAGCCCCAGCCCGGCGCGCAACAACGTCGACGTCATGCAGATCCCCTCGGCTACGTAAGCAACCGCTGACGCTAGCCGGGCAGCGGTGGGCTTGCCAAGTGACCTTCTTCACAGGGTGCGACCGCGTGCCTCGACGGCGTCGCCCCACTGGCCGAAAATAGGCGGTCCCCGCCGTTCCGGACCGAGCATGAAGAGCAAGCAGGAAATCGTCGACAACTGGCTGCCGCGCTATACCGGCGTGCCCCTGGACCAGTTCGGCCCGCACGTCCTGCTGACCAACTTCGGCGGCTACCTGCACACCTTCTCCGAACTGACCGGTGCGCCCATCGTCGGCCTGGACCGGCCCATGGCCAGCGCCACCAGCGATGGCATCACGATGATCAACTTCGGCATGGGCAGCCCCAATGCCGCGATCATCATGGACCTGCTGTCGGCGGTGATGCCCAAGGCGGTATTGTTCCTGGGCAAGTGCGGGGGCCTGAAGCGCAAGAACCAGCTGGGCGACCTGGTGCTGCCGATCGCCGCGATCCGTGGTGAAGGCACTTCGGGCGACTATCTGCCACCGGAAGTACCGGCACTGCCGGCCTTCGCCCTGCAGCGCGCGGTCTCGACCATGATCCGCGATCTGGGGCACGACTACTGGACCGGTACCGTCTACACCACCAACCGGCGGGTCTGGGAACACGACGAGGCATTCAAGGAACGGCTGCGCGCGATGCGCTGCATGGCCATCGACATGGAAACGGCCACGGTGTTCGCCGCCGGCTTCGCCAACCACATCCCCAGCGGCGCCCTGCTGCTGGTTTCGGACCAGCCGATGATTCCCGACGGGGTCAAGACCGAAGCCTCCGATGCCAAGGTCAGCTCCCAGTTCGTGGAAAACCATATCCAGATCGGCATCGAGGCGCTTAAGCTTATCCGGCGCAACGGCAAGTCGGTCCGCCATCTGCGCTTCGACGAATGATGATGAGGGCCGGGCGCGGGACGTCCGGGCCCGGGAGTAGGTAATGGACGTTGCCGCGCAGGTGGTGGAATTCTGGAAGGAGGCGGGCCCTGCGAAGTGGTTCGCCCGCGACGATGCGTTCGACGCGCAGTTCCGCCGATTGTTCCTCGATGAGCATTTCGCTGCGGCCGCGCGTGCGCGCGAACACTGGCTGGGCAGCGCCGAGGGTGCGCTGGCCCTGATGCTGCTGTTGGACCAGTTCCCGCGCAACTGCTTCCGTGGCACCGCCCACTCCTACGCCACCGATGGGCTGGCCCGGCACTACGCCATGCGTGCCATCGAGGAAGGGCTGGACCTGCAGCTGGTTCCGAAGCTGCGGGCCTTCATCTACCTGCCGTTCGAGCATTCCGAGGATCCGCTGGACCAGGACCGTTCGGTGGCCATGTTCGACGCGCTGGGTGACAAGGAATACCTGCAGTACGCCGACCTGCATCGCGACATCATCCGCCGTTTTGGCCGCTTCCCGCACCGCAACGCCGTGCTGGGCCGCATTCCCACGCCGGAGGAACTGGACTACCTGGCCGAAGGCGGGTTTGCCGGCTGACCGGGCGGCGCCAGCCACGCGCGCGGCAGGCAGGAAACGGAAAACGCCGGCGTGCGCCGGCGTTCTCCTGTTCCGCGCTGCAGCCGATCAGTACTTCGGCACGCCGTTGTCCACCTCTTCGGACCAGGCGTTGATGCCGCCGGTGATGTTGAAGACCTTGGTGAAGCCAAGCGCGCGGAACTGCTCGGCAGCCTGCGCACTGCGACCACCGTGGTGGCACAGGAAGGCCAGTGCGGTGTCCTTCGGCAGTGCTTCCAGCTCGGCGCGGCCGTTGCCGTCGAACACCTTGAACGGCACGCCGACGGCGGCGATGGCGCGCTCGTCAGCCGGGCGCACGTCCACCAGGATCGCGTTGCCGGCGCGCACCAGGTCGTCGGCGTCGCGCACGCTGATTTCCTGCACCGGCTTGGGTGCATTCGGGTTGTCGATGGCCAGGCCCTTGCCGCGGATGTCGTCCACCCAGTCGATGGTGATGCCTTCGGCACGGCGCGCGCTGGCCAGGTCGAACTGCACGCGCAGTCCATTGGATTCGGCGGCGATCGCAGCCTCGTCATGCGGAGCGAGCTGGAAGTTGGGCTGGAAGCCTGCATCGATGCTCAGCTGCAGGGCGGCGCCCGGGGCGTCGGCCAGCGCGCCCTTGAGCATCTCCACCGCGGCCGGGGTGACGGTGATGCGCGGCGGGGTACGGTCCGGTGCGGGCAGGCCCAGCACGCTGCTCAGTTCGCCGCTGGCGGCCATCTGCAGCACGATGTCGCTGCCACCGACCAGTTCGCCGTCGATGTACAGCTGCGGGATGGTCGGCCAGTCGCCGTAGGCCTTGATGCCTTCACGGATTTCCTGGTCGGCCAGCACGTTGACGTGAGCGAACTCGACGCCCAGGTCCTGCAGCGCGCCCACGGCCTTGGCCGAGAAGCCGCACTGCGGCATCGACGGCTGGCCCTTCATGAACAGCACGACGCGGTTGGCGTTGAGGAGGGATTCGATGCGCGAACGCAGGGCAGGATCGAGAGACATGGGAAGTCGGGGGTCCAGTAATTCGAATCTTCGATTCTACCCCTCATGGCATCATGGGGTATGAGCAGCGCAGGAACATTGCATCGCATTCCGCCCCGGCCATGGCGCTGGCTGCCCTGGCTGGTGGCGTCGCAGTTGGCGGTGATCCTGGCCTGGGTGCTGGCGGGATGGCACTGGGGTCTGCCGCTGATGGTGGCCAGCCACGCGCTGTTCATCGTGCCGGTGTTCCTGCCCAACAGCCGCTTCTACACGCCGGTGCTGAGCCGCCTGGCGCAGGCGGACGCCGCGGTCTGGCTGACCATCGATGACGGTCCCGGTGCGGACACGCTGGCCGTGCTTGATCTGCTGGATCGGCATCAGGCGCGGGCGACATTCTTCCTGGTGGGCGAGCGGGCGCTGGCCCAGCCGGCGCTGGTGGCCGAGATCCTGCGCCGCGGGCACGATCTGGGCAACCACAGCTTCAGCCATCCGCAGGCGCGCTTCTGGCGACTGGGACCGAAGGCGATGCGTGCGGAGATCGAAGGCTGCCAGCATGCGCTGCAGGCATTGTCGGGCACGCCGGTGCGCTGGTACCGGTCGGTGGTGGGCATGACCAATCCGTTCGTGGGCCCGGTGCTGCGCCGCCTGGGCCTGGTGCGGGTGGGATGGAGCGCCCGCGGCTTCGATGGTGTCGGCTGTACGCCCGAGCGCGTGCTGGAGCGCCTGCTGCCGGATCTTCGCCCGGGCGCCATCGTGCTGCTGCATGAGGGGGCCGCCCATGGCCACAACCTGGTAATCATCGAACGCGTGCTGCAGGCACTGGATCAGCGTGGATTGAAGGCAACGCTGCCTTCGGTATAGCGCAGCGGCGCGCACGGAATCCGCCGGGCAC
>NZ_JBWJPF010000036.1:0-26976 GCF_056393265.1 Stenotrophomonas sp. Steno-C15 | reverse complement strand
CCCCCCCCCCCCCCCCCCCCCCCCCCCGCCCGACAAACAGAAAAGCCAGAGCCGGCTGTTGCTCCGGCTCTGGCTTCTGCTGTGGAACTTGACGTTGCCTCTGCGGGTGCCGGGCCGCAGGCCCGGCCGATCACATCACATCACACCACCGGTTCGCGCAGGGCAGGGTTGTCCCAGCCCGGGCGCGGGGCAAAGCGGTCACCGTGACGCTGCTGCAGCGCCTTCAGGCGCTCGACGATCGCATCGGCACCCACCGCGCGGATGTGCTGGATCGGACCCCCGCGGAACGGCGCGAATCCGGTGCCGAAAATCACGCCCGCATCCAGCAGGTCCGCATCGGCCACCACGCCTTCGTGCAGGCAGGCCACGGCCTCGTTGAGCAGCGGCAGGATCAGGCGATCTTCCAGGTCCGCAGGGGCCTGGTAGTCGCTGGCGACATCCGGCTTCTTCGGCTTGCCGTTCTCCCAGGTGTAGATGCCCTGGCCATCCTTCTTGCCGCGCTTGTCGGCTTCCACCGTCTGCAGTGCCGCCGGAATCTGCAGGCCGAGGAACGGCGCCAGCTCGCGGCCCACGCCGGCGGCGACATCCAGGCCGACCGTGTCGATCAACTCGATGGGGCCCATCGGCATGCCGAACTTCACCGCTGCCTTGTCGATCACCGGGCCCGGGATACCTTCGGCATAGGCGGTGGCCGCCTCCAGCATGTACGGGAACAGCACGCGGTTGACCAGGAAGCCCGGGCTGCCCGCCACCGGTACCGGGAACTTGCCCAGCGCCTTGCAGAACGCTGCCAGACGGCGCTCGGTCTCCGGCGCCATGCCGTCGTGATGGATGATTTCCACCAGCGGCATCTGTGCCACCGGATTGAAGTAGTGCAGGCCGGCGAACTGCGCCGGGCGCTGGATGTGGTCGCGCAGTTCCACCAGCGGAATCGACGAGGTATTGGTGGTCAGCAGCGCATCGGCCTTCATGCCCGGCTCCAGCGTCTGGTACAGCGCGCGCTTGGCCTCCGGGTTCTCGATGATCGCCTCGATCACCAGATCAGCGGCGGCCACGCCTTTGCCCTCCAGATCCGCCCGCAGCCGCGCCGCCACCGCCGGACGCTTGCTCTCGTCCTTCACCTTCTTGGCGAACAGTGCCTGCGCGCGTTCCATCGCCGGATCGATGAAGCGCTGCTCGCGATCCTGCAGGGTGACCTCGAAGCCCTTGTAGGCTGCCCACGCGGCGATGTCACCGCCCATCACGCCGGCGCCGACCACGTGCACGTGGCGGATGCCGGAATCGCCGCCGCCCAGACCCTTCAGGCGCTCGGTCAGGAAGAAGATGCGGATCAGATTGCGCGCGGTCGGCGTGCTGGCCAGTTTGACCACCGCGCGGCGTTCGGCATCCAGGCGGGCCTGCACCGGCTTGCCGGCGCTGCGCTGCCAGGTGCTGATCAGTGCATAGGGCGCCGGGTACTGGTCCTTCTTCGCCTTGCGCGCGACCTGCTTGATCATCTGCGGTGCCAGCACCTTGCGCGCCAGCCAGGTGTTGCTGGCCCATGCCAGCGCACGCTGCTTGAACGGCCGCGTGGTGCCGGCCAGCGCCAGTGCGACGGCGGTGTCGAGCACCACCGCCGGTGCCACCACCTTGTCGACCAGGCCGATGCCACGCGCGGCCGAGGCCGAGAGGGTGCGGCCGGTCAGCATCATGTCCATCGCCGCCGGGGCGCCGACCAGCTGCGGCAGGCGCGCGCTGCCACCCCAACCGGGGAAGATGCCCAACTGGGTTTCCGGCAGCCCGATGCGGGTGCTGCTGTCGTTGGAGGCCACGCGGTAACGGCAGGCCAGGGCCAGCTCGGTGCCGCCACCCAGGCAGTGGCCATGGATGGCTGCAACGGTCGGGCAGGGCAGCTCTGCCAGCTTCTGGTAGGTGGATTGGCCGCGACGGATGGCATCGTTGACGGTGCCGCGCCGGTCGAACTCCTGGAATTCCTTCAGATCGGCGCCGGCGATGAAGCCGGCCTTCTTCAGGGACTGGATCACCACGCCCTTCGGCGGATCCAGCGCGATGCGTTCGAGCAGATCGCCCAGCTCCAGCAGCACGTCCTGCGACATCGCGTTGACACTGCTGTCCTGACGATCCAGGGACAGGACCACCACGCCGTCGTCGCGGATCTCGGGGTGCCAGTGGCTGAAGCGGAGACCATCGAAGCCTGAGAGCATGGACGTTCCATCCGGTTGTGTATGGAGAAGCGGCTATGATCCAGAGGTTGTTTCCCCCGCGTCAAATCCCTATAGCAGGGGAGTGGCGGTTCCGGATCCATGGCCGTGGAACAGAACGCTAACGGAACAGTGGTTAAAAGCTGGTGCGGCGCCGGGTGATCGGCGACTGAACTTTTCCCGGGATTGGCAGTCTCATTGCCCGACGTCGGTTGGGCTGACAGGAGTGCGGCCCCCCATGGCCGAGGTTGAAACACCACAGGAGCTGGATCTGGAACTGGTCCGGCGCGTGCAGCGCGGCGAGAGCGCGGCTTTCGATGTACTGGTGCGCAAGTACCAGCATCGGGTCGTGGCCCTGGTCGGTCGCTACATCGCCGACTGGAGTGAATGTCAGGACGTCGCCCAGGACACTTTCATACGCGCCTACCGCGCGATCGGAAGCTTCCGCGGCGATGCCCAGTTCTCAACCTGGTTGCATCGGATCGCCGTGAACACCGCCAAAAACTACCTGGCTTCACACAATCGACGCCCGCCGACCGATGACATCGACATCGGCGATGCCGAACAGTTCGACAGCGGCACGCGCCTGCGCGACACCGACACGCCCGAACGCGAGTTGATGCGCCAGGAGCTGGAACAGACAGTGATGAAGGCCGTCAACGCGCTGCCGGAAGAACTCCGGTCGGCGATCACCCTGCGCGAGGTGGAAGGCCTGAGCTACGAGGAAATCGCGCAGAAGATGGGGTGCCCGATCGGCACCGTGCGTTCACGGATCTTCCGGGCGCGCGAGGCGATCGACACCGAACTCCGGCCGCTGCTGGACATCGGCAGCGCCACCCGCGAGAAGAGCCGCGTATGACCAGTCATCCATTCAACGAATCGCAGAATCATCAATCGCCGGCCGGGCTGCGGCTTGACCAGCGCCATCGGGAACAGCTGTCGGCCCTGGTCGATGGCGAGCTGGGGGCCGACGAGGCCCGCTTCCTGCTGCGCCGCATGGAGCATGACCCGGAACTGGCCGGCTGCCAGGAGCGCTGGCAGCTGCTGGGCGACGTGATGCGCGGGCAGGCGTCGGTGCTTGCGCCCGCCGGCTTCAGCGCCGCGGTTGCCTCTGCCATCGCCGCCGAACCCACGCCCCGGTCCGGGCCTCAGGACCGGCAGGTGCGCCGCAGTGGCTGGCGTACCTGGGGAGGCGGTGCCGCATTGGCTGCCTCGGTCGCTGCGGTGGCCCTGTTGATCGGCGGCGAGAAGCTGAAGGAGACCCCTCCCGCAGAGCCGCTGGCACCCCAGGTGGTCGCCAGCCAGGCCGAGCTGCCGCCGGCACCGGTATCGCCCGCGACGGTGACCGAAGCCTCGGTCGATCCGGCGGTGGTGGCGGTGGCCAGTGTTCCGGCGGCCGCATTGGCCGCCAGCCGTCGCCAGGACGCACGCCGCGCCAGCGCCAGTGCCACCCGCGGCCAGCAGGCTGCGCGGGTGGCACAGCGTGACGACGGGGCGCAGCGGGCTTTGGCCGCCGCCCAGGCGCCCTTGGTGCCGACCGTGCCGGCCGGTGCCAGCCGCAACCTGCCGTTCGGCGAGGTGGCCGGCCTGCAGGCCCGGCCGTGGCCGCGCTCCAGCCTGGCTCCGGCCGCGGGGGGCGCGCTCAACGCCAGCTTCCCGGCGCATGCCGACAGCGCCACGTTCTACCCCTTCGAGCCGCGGCTGCAGGACGACCTGCCGCCGCCGCCCCGCCCGCGCGACTGAGCCGGGTGCCGCCACGCCCCGCCGATCGCGGGGCCCTTCTTCTCCCTTCCATCCGATCCGGAGGTTGCCGTCCGATGACTCCCCGATTCCGCACGCAGGCCATCGGCCTGCTGGCCCTGACCCTGCCGCTGGTGGCCTGTGCCCAGGCGCCGTCCCCGGCTGCCCAGACCGCGCCGGCCGCGGCCGCTGCCGCGCCGCGCGCTCCTGCGCAGCCGCTGGTCACCGGCCTGCCCGATTTCACCAACCTCGTCGAGCAGGTCGGCCCGGGCGTGGTCAACGTCGACACCACCATCGTCCGCAGCAACCGCCAGGCGCGTGGGCCGATGGGGGACGACGACATGCCGGAGTTCTTCCGTCGCTTCTTCGGCCCGGACTTCCCGATGCCGGGGCAGGGGCCGGGCGGCCCCGACGGCGGTCCCAGCATCAAGGGCCGCGGCATGGGGTCGGGCTTCATCATTTCGCCCGACGGCTACGTGCTGACCAACTACCACGTGGTAGCCGACGCCAGCGAGGTGAAGGTCAAGCTGGGCGATCGCCGTGAGTTCACCGCCAAGGTGGTGGGCAGCGACCAGCAGTACGACGTCGCCCTGCTGAAGATCGAAGGCAGGAACCTGCCGACCGTCCGTGTCGGCGATTCCAACAGCCTGAAGCCGGGCCAGTGGGTTGTCGCGATCGGCTCGCCGTTCGGCCTTGACCACTCGGTCACCGCCGGCGTGGTCAGCGCCCTCGGCCGCAGCACCGGCGGCCCGGACCAGCGCTACGTGCCGTTCATCCAGACCGACGTGGCGATCAACCAGGGCAACTCCGGCGGTCCGCTGCTGAACACCCGGGGCGAAGTGGTCGGCATCAACTCGCAGATCTTCTCTGCGTCCGGTGGCTACATGGGCATCAGCTTCGCGATTCCGATCGACCTGGCGATGAGCGCGGTTGAACAGATCAAGAAGACCGGCCGGGTCACCCGCGGCCAGCTGGGCGCGGTGGTGCAGGAGATCGACGGCCTGAAGGCGCAGGCCATGGGCCTGCCGGACAGCCGGGGTGCGCTGGTCAACCAGATCGTGCCGGATTCGGCGGCCGCCCGCGCCGGTGTGAAGGTGGGGGATGTGATCCGCACCGTGAACGGCGCACCGGTCAACAGCTGGTCCGATCTGCCGCCGCTGATCGGCGCCATGGCCCCGGGCAGCCGGGTCACCCTGGGCGTGATCCGTGACGGCAAGCCGCGCGACCTGAGCGCCACCCTGACCGCGCTGGCCGAGGATGACCAGGCCAGCGCCCGCAGCCCCGCCACCGCCAGGGCCGATGCCGCTCCGCAGAGTGGTGCCAATGCCCTGCTGGGCCTGGACGTCAGCGATCTGACCGCGCCGCAGCGCAAGCAGCTGGGCCTGGAATCGGGCGAGGGCGTGCGCATCACCGGCGTCAAGGGGCAGGGCGCCCGGGATGCCGGCCTGTCCCCGGGCATGGTGATCCTGCAGGTGGCCAGCACCCAGGTGAGCGGCGTGGAGTCGCTGAACCGCGCGCTGTCCAGCTACAAGAAGGGCGATGTGGTGATGCTGCTGGTCCGCACCGGCAACGGCAACAGCGCCTTCGTGGCGGTCAAGGCCGGCGAGTAAGGACCGGGGCTGCTCCGGCAGCCGCTGCCCCCCCCGAAGCCCCGCTCAGGCGGGGCTTCGGTCGTTCCGGCCCTGGCCCGGCGAGGCGCCTTTCGCGGGCGGGCCCCGGGCGTGCGATAATCCACCGTTACCCTGACGACGCCGCGCGCCGCCGCCACCTATGTCATCTGATTCGATGCGGAACATCCGCAACTTCTCCATCATCGCCCACGTCGACCACGGCAAGTCCACGCTGGCCGACCGCATCATCCAGCTTTGTGGTGGCCTGCAGGCCCGCGAGATGGAAGCGCAGGTACTCGACTCCAACCCGATCGAGCGCGAGCGTGGCATCACCATCAAGGCGCAGTCGGTATCGCTGCCGTACCTGGCCAAGGACGGGCAGACCTATCATCTGAACTTCATCGACACCCCGGGCCACGTCGATTTCTCGTATGAAGTCAGCCGCTCGCTGGCCGCCTGTGAAGGTGCGCTGCTGGTGGTCGATGCTGCCCAGGGCGTGGAAGCGCAGTCGGTGGCGAACTGCTACACCGCGGTGGAGCAGGGTCTGGAAGTGGTGCCGGTGATCAACAAGATCGACCTGCCTACGGCCGACATCGAGCGCGCCAAGGCCGAGATCGAGGCCGTGATCGGCATCGACGCCAGCGACGCCGTGCCGGTCAGCGCCAAGACCGGCCTGAACGTGCAGGACGTGCTGGAGGCCATCGTCCACCGCATTCCGCCGCCGCAGCCGCGCGATACCGACAAGCTGCAGGCGCTGATCATCGACTCCTGGTTCGACAACTACCTCGGCGTGGTCTCGCTGGTGCGCGTCATGCAGGGCGAGATCAAGGCCGGCGACAAGCTGCAGGTGATGTCCACCGGCCGCAACCACCAGGTCGACAACGTCGGCGTGTTCACCCCCAAGCGCAAGGTGTTGCCGGCGCTGCGCGCGGGTGAGGTGGGTTGGGTCACGGCCAGCATCAAGGACGTGCATGGTGCGCCGGTGGGCGACACCCTGACCCTGGCCGGTGATCCGGCACCGAAGCCGCTGCCGGGCTTCCAGGAAATGCAGCCGCGCGTGTTCGCCGGCCTGTTCCCGGTCGACGCCGAGGACTATCCGGACCTGCGCGAGGCGCTGGACAAGCTGCGCCTGAACGATGCCGCGCTGCGTTTCGAGCCGGAAAGCTCGGAGGCGATGGGCTTCGGTTTCCGCTGCGGCTTCCTCGGCATGCTGCACATGGAGATCGTGCAGGAACGGCTGGAGCGCGAATACAACCTGGACCTGATCAGCACCGCGCCGACGGTGGTGTACGAGGTCCTGAAGACCGATGGCTCGATCATCAACATGGACAACCCGGCCAAGCTGCCGGCGGTGAACCAGGTCCAGGAGATCCGCGAGCCGATCATCCGTGCCAACGTACTCACCCCCGAGGAGTACATCGGCAACATCATCAAGCTGTGCGAGGAAAAGCGCGGCAGCCAGATCGGCATCAACTACCTGGGCAGCCAGGTGCAGATCAGCTACGAGCTGCCGATGGCCGAAGTGGTGCTGGACTTCTTCGACAAGCTGAAGTCGGTCAGCCGCGGCTACGCGTCGCTGGACTATCACTTCGTGCGCTTCGATGCCGGCCCGTTCGTGCGCGTGGACGTGCTGATCAATGGCGACAAGGTCGATGCGCTGTCGCTGATCGTCCACCGCAGCCATGCCGACCGTCGCGGCCGCGAGCTGTGCGAGAAGATGAAGGACCTGATCCCGCGGCAGATGTTCGACGTGGCGATCCAGGCGGCTGTCGGCTCGCAGATCATCGCCCGTACCACGGTCAAGGCCATGCGCAAGAACGTGCTGGCCAAGTGCTATGGTGGCGACGTTTCGCGCAAGAAGAAGCTTCTGGAAAAGCAGAAGGAAGGCAAGAAGCGCATGAAGCAGGTCGGCCGCGTGGAAATCCCGCAGGAAGCGTTCCTGGCCGTGCTGCAGATGGACAACAAGTAAGCCCGCACCGGCCCTCCGGGGCCGGTCGTCCGGTGACGTTGCAAAGGACCCTGAATGAAACTGTTTGAGATCCTCCTGGTCGTGCTGACCCTGGCCTCGGGCCTGATCCTGCTTGCGGACAAGCTGTACTTCGCCAGGCGCCGCGCCCAGCGTGCAGGCCTGCTCGACACCGAGCCGGTGCTGGTGGATTACTCGCGTGCATTCTTCCCGGTGCTGGCGATCGTGCTGGTCGTGCGCAGCTTCATCGCCGAGCCGTACAAGATCCCGTCCAGCTCGATGATGCCGAACCTGCTGATCGGTGATTTCATCCTGGTCAACAAGTTCGCCTATGGCCTGCGCCTGCCGATCACCAATACCCGCTTCGTGCCGGTGGGTGATCCCGCGCGCGGCGATGTGGTGGTGTTCCACTTCCCGGGCCACGGCGACAACGACCCGGCCAAGGGCGAGAACTTCATCAAGCGCGTGATCGGCGTGCCGGGTGACACCGTGGTGTTCGAGGGCGACAGCCTGGTGCTGAACGGCGAGCCGGTGAAGTACGACAACAAGGGCATCTACGCCGGCCACAAGGGCCAGGGCGAGGGCGCCAACCTGCTGGTCGAGCATCTCCCGGGCCGCACCCATACCGTGCTGGAGACCGACTATCCGCGTGGCCAAGGCCAGTGGACGGTGCCGGCCGGCAAGTACCTGGTGATGGGCGACAACCGTGACAACAGCGATGATGGACGCTTCTGGGGGCTGCTGCCGGAAGAGAACCTGCGGGGCAAGGCATTCCTGATCTGGCTGAACTGCCAGGGCTGGTTCTGCAAGGACGGTTTCGAGCCGTCGCGGATCGGCTCGGGCATCAACTGAGTATTTTCACATCCAACGCGTATCTGGGGAGAACGCAATGAAGACGATGAACACGCAGCGCGGCATCACCCTGACCTCGTTTCTGGTGGTCCTGGTCGTGGTTGGCTTCTTCATCTACATCGGCATGAAGCTGTTCCCGATGTACCAGGAGTATTACGCGGTACGCTCGGCGATGAAGAGCCTGGCCAGCCAGCCGGGCGTGGCCAGCATGGAGCCGGCACGGATCCAGGATCTGTTCTTCAAGCGGCTGTACATCAACTACTCGGACAACGTGAAGCCGGGCAACGTCAAGTTCGATCGCCGCGACAATGGCTGGACCCTCAAGGTCAACTACGAAGTGCGTCGCCCGTTGATCGGCAACCTCGATGTGGTTGGCAAATTCGATTCTTCCCAGGACCTGACCCGAAGCGGTGCCCAGTAAATTCATCCAACGTGGCGACCTGATCGGCCATGCCTTCCGCGACCCGGCGCTGCTCAAGCAGGCGCTGACCCATCGCAGTGCCGGCGTGCCGCATAACGAGCGCCTGGAATTCCTCGGCGACAGCATCGTCAACATGATGGTCGCCGAGGCGCTGTACCAGCGCTGGCCCAAGGCCGACGAGGGCGCACTGACCCGCGCCCGCGCCGAGCTGGTGCGTGAAGTGGCGCTGGCAGTGATCGCCCGTACCCTGCAGCTGGGCGAACGGCTGATCCTGGGCGCGGGCGAGATGAAGTCGGGCGGGCACCGCCGCGACTCGATCCTGGCCGATGCACTGGAGGCGGTGGTGGCCGCGATCTACCTGGACGCCGGTTTTGACGCGTGCCGGGAGACCGTGCTGCCCTGGTTCACGGCCTCGATGGAGGCGCTGCCGGCCACCGGCCGCCCCGAGAAGGATCCCAAGACCCGCCTGCAGGAATGGCTGCAGGCCCGGCAGAAGGCGTTGCCCCAGTACGAACTGGTGTCAGAATCCGGTGACGACCACGCCAAACATTTCCGGGTACGCTGCAACGTGGCCGACCCGGCCGCCAGCACCGAGGGCGAAGGCGCCTCGCGGCGGCTTGCCGAACAACAGGCGGCTGCAGCCGTCCTAGAACAACTGGATTCCAAGTGAGCGAACAAACTTCCCATCATTGCGGCAGCGTGGCCGTCATCGGCCGCCCGAACGTCGGCAAGTCGACCCTGACCAATGCCCTGGTCGGGGCCAAGGTCAGCATCGTCTCCAACCGGCCGCAGACCACCCGCCACCGCCTGCTCGGCATCGCCACCTATCCGGAAGGCCAGCTGGTGCTGGTCGATACCCCGGGCCTGCACAAGGTGCAGAAGCGGGCGATGAACCGGGTGATGAACCGCGCCGCGCGCGGCTCGCTGGAAGGCGTGGATGCAGGCCTGCTGGTGATCGAGGCCGGGCGCTGGGATGACGAAGACAGCCTGGCCTTCAACGTGCTGCGCGATGCCGGCATCCCGGTGGTGCTGGTGGTCAACAAGATCGATCGCCTGAAGGACAAGGGCGCGCTGCTGCCGTTCCTGCAGGAGGTGACCGCCGGCCGTGATTTCGCCGCCGTGCATCCGATCTCGGCGCAGAAGCGCAACGGCCTGGACGCCCTGGTGCGTGACGTGCTGGAGCTGCTGCCGGAAGCCCCGCCGATGTTCGGCGAGGACGAGATCACCGACCGCAGCCAACGTTTCCTTGCCGGTGAACTGGTACGTGAGCAGCTGATGCGCCAGCTTGGCGAGGAGCTGCCCTATGCCACCACCGTGGAGATCGAGCGCTTCACCGAGGATGGCAATCTTCTGCGCATCGGCGCGGTGATCTGGGTCGAGCGGGAAGGCCAGAAGGCCATCGTGATCGGCAAGGGGGGCGCGCGCCTGAAGGAGATCGGGGCCAAGTCGCGCCTGCAGATGGAGCGTCTGTTCGGTGCCAAGGTGTTCCTGGAAACCTGGGTGCGCGTACGTGAAGGCTGGTCCGACGACGAGGCCGCGCTGAAGGCCTTCGGTTACGAGTAAGCCACGGCGATCGCTTCGGTGATCATCGAGGACGACACGGGGTTCGTGCTGCATGCACGGGCCTATCGCGAAACCAGCCTGCTGGTGGAGGTGCTGAGCGCGGAGAATGGCCGGATCGGCCTGCTTGCGCGCGGCGTGTCCACGGCCAAGGGCCAGGTGTTGCGCGCGGCCCTGCAGCCGCTGCAGTGGATCCGCTTCAGCGCACAGCAGCGCGGCGAACTGGCGCAGCTGCGTGCCGCCGAAGCGCTGGACGCGGCGCCGCGGCTGGTCGGCCAGGCCATGCTGGCCGGCTTCTACCTGAGTGAACTTACGCTGCGGCTGGCGCCACGCCAGGATCCGTTGCCGGAGGTGTATCTGGCGTACGGCGAGGCACGCGCGCGGCTGGCGGTGGGGGCCGGACTGGCCTGGACGCTGCGCCGCTTCGAGCGCGAGCTGCTTGCCGCACTGGGGCTCGGTTTCGATCTGGAAAGCGCCAGCGATGGTCAGCCGATCGATCCGGCAGCGCGTTATGCGCTGGATCCGCAGGAAGGGCCGCAACGGCTGCTCAGCGAGCGCGGTGGAGAGCGCAGTGCGGCGGCCACCGGTTCGGCGCTGTTGGCGCTGGCGGCCGACGAGGAGCCGGGGCCTGCCGATCTGGCGAGCCTGCGGCTGCCCATGCGGCGGGTGCTGGCGCACCACCTGGGGCCACGGGGTCTGAAGTCCTGGGAGCTGCTGGAGCAGTTGGCCCCCCGGCGGTAGGCGGGCGGGGGGCAGATCCGTCTTCCGCAGGGAAAGGGATCTGACCCCGGATTGATTTCGATATCCGACGGGGCAGGGCGCACCCGTGCCGGGCAACCCTCAGTGCAGCAGTGCCGCTACCGCGGCGCGGAAGCCCGCTTGTGCCAGGTCCGACTCCGGCATGTGGTGCAGCTGGCGCACCGCGCGGCCCAGCCGTGCGGCACCGACGAAGCCGCAGCTTGCCTGCAGCCGGTGCAGCTGGCTGCGCAGCTGGCGTTCATCATGCTGGTCCACGGCCTGCTCGACCGCATCGCGGACGCCCGGCAGTTCCGCAAGGAACAGCTCGCGCAGGGCGATCAAATGATTGCGCTGGCCATTGAGAGCGGCCAGAGCGGCGGTCTCGTCCCAGTCCTGCCCGTTCAGCTCGATCGCAGCGGGGGCCGGAGCGACGGCGATGCCGGCCGGCGAGTTGACCAGGGCGCGGCGGACCGCCTTCAGCAACTGGTCGCGGCCGAGCGGCTTGACCAGGGTGTCGCTGAAACCGGCCTCACGCAGGCGCGCATGGATGGACGTGTCACCGTCGGCGGTATGCGCCAGGGCAGGCGTGTCCGGATGCGAACGGCGCAGTTCGCGCAGCAGCTGCGCGCCATTGCCGTCGGGCAGGTTGACGTCGATCAGCCACAGGTCGTGAGCCCCGGGCTCGGCGCTTGCCAGGGCACTGGCAAGGGAGTCCGCGGTATCGACGTCCGCCGGCAGGGTTTCCAACGCCGCCTTGAAAAACCCGCGGCTGATGATGTCGTCCTCGACAAGCAGGAAGCGGGGCCGACCGGCCCGCGGGGTCATCTGCATCAGGGGCTGCCTCCATGTCAGCTGGTTGACATCATCAAGCACGGCGGCGGCTGGCGCAAGCGGCGGCAGGCCCCGCCGGTCAGGATCTGCGACAATACGCGCCCATTTTCGCCCGCAGCCTGTTGCCACGTGGCCCGATCCCGCTCCCGCATCGACCGTACCCCGTTCCAGACCGAGATCCTCGACCTCAGCCATGATGGTCGCGGCGTCGCCCGCCGTGAAGGCGAAGGTGGCAAGGTCACCTTCATCAGCGGCGCTCTGCCGGGCGAGGTGGTCATGGCTGAACAGACCGCCCGCAGCCGCCATTTCGACGAAGCACGCACCGTGGAAGTGCTGCAGGCCTCGCCACAGCGGGTGACGCCGAAGTGCCCGCATTTCGGCACCTGCGCCGGCTGCGTGCTGCAGCACCTGGATGAAGACCAGCAGATCGTTGCCAAGCAGCGCGTGCTGATGGACAACCTGGAACGCATCGGTCACGTGAAGCCGGGCCGCGTGCTGCCACCGCTGGTCGGCGACAGCTGGGGTTACCGCCGCAAGGGGCGCTTCTCGGTGCGCCGCGTCGAGAAGAAGGACAAGACCCTGGTCGGCTTCCGTGAACAGGACCCGCGCTTCGTCGCCGATCTCAGCCAGTGCCTGACCGTGATCCCCGAAGTGGGCACCAAGGTGCAGGCGCTGTCGACCTTCATCGAGTCGCTCGACGGCAAGCGCGACATCCCGCAGATCGAGTTCATCGGCGGTGACCAGGCCATCGCGCTGACCGTGCGTCATCTGCAGCCGCTCAGTGATGCCGACCGCGCCGCATGGGCCAGCTTCGGCCAGCAGCACGGATTCGCCATCTACCTGCAACCCGGTGGCGTGGACACCGTCCATCCGCTGGACGGGCAGGGCGTGCCGCTGTCGTTCCGGCTGGCGCCGTGGGATGTCGAACTGGCATTCCGGCCACTGGATTTCATCCAGGTCAATGCCAAGCTCAACGAGAAGATGATCGCTCACACCCTGGATCTGCTGGAGCCGGGTGAGGACGAGCGCGTGCTGGACCTGTTCTGCGGGCTGGGCAACTTCACCCTGCCGCTGGCGCGCCGAGTGCGCGAGGTGGTGGGCGTGGAAGGCGACGCGGGCCTCGTTGCCCGCGCACGTGAGAACGCCGAGCGCAACGGGCTGGGCAACGCCCAGTTCTACAGCGCCGACCTGACCCAGGACCAGCGCGCCACGCCGTGGATGCGCCAGGGCTTCGACAAGCTGTTGCTGGACCCGCCGCGCTCGGGCGCGATCGAGGTGCTGCAGCAGCTGCCGTTGAAGCAGTTCAAGCGCATCGTGTACGTCAGCTGCCATCCGGGATCGCTGGCCCGGGACGCGGGTTATCTGGTGAACGAGCAGGGCTTCACCCTGGTCAGTGCCGGCGCCATGGACATGTTCCCGCACACCGCGCACGTGGAAAGCATCGCGGTGTTCGAAAAGCGCTGACCCGCTGTCATGCCCATCGCGCATAATGGCGCGATGGGCATCGAGATCGAACGCAAATTCCTCGTCAGCAGCGACGGCTGGCGTGCGGCCGCACACCGGGTGATTCCGATGGCGCAGGGCTACATCAACGATCTGGGCGCGCTCGACAGCGGTCGCCAGAACGCGTCCGTGCGGGTGCGCATCGAAGGTGAGCACGCCGCGCTGAACCTGAAGTCGCGCACGATCGGCCATACCCGCCAGGAGTTTGATTACCCGATTCCGGTGGAGGATGCGCGCGCGCTGCTGGCGCTGTGCGTGGGGGGCCTGATCGACAAGCGTCGCCACCTGGTCGAGCATGCCGGACTGACCTGGGAAGTGGATGAGTTCCTGGGCGACAACGCCGGCCTGGTGGTGGCCGAAGTCGAGCTGGAAAGCGCCGGGCAGGCCATCGCCCTGCCGGACTGGGCCGGCGCGGAGGTCACCGACGACCCGCGCTACTACAACGTCGCACTGGCCAGTCATCCCTATTCACGCTGGTGAAAGGGGCGTTCCCCCTTTTTTCGGGGCGCCCGGACCCCATGTCGGTGGGATGAGAATCGACATCTACTCCGACGTGGTCTGTCCCTGGTGCTGGATCGGCAAGCACCGTTTCCAGCAGGGGGTGCAGTTGCTGGGGGCCGATGCCCCAGTACTCGACATCCACTGGCAGCCGTTCCAGCTGGACCCGGATGCGGGCACCACGCCGGTGCCGCTGCGCGAGGCGTATGCGCGCAAATTCGGCGGTGTCGAGCGCACAGAGCAGATTCTCGGCCAGACCCAGGCCACCGCCCGTGGCGAAGGCCTGCCCATGGACTTCAGCCAGGGCCAGGTGCGGGTGACCACCCTGCCAGCGCACCGGCTGCTGTGGCTGGCCGGCCAGCACGGTGTGCAGGACGCGGTCGGAGAGGCGCTGTTCCGCGCTCATTTCGAGCACGGCCAGAATCTGGCGGACACAGAGGTGCTGACCCGGGCCGGTGTGGCAGGCGGACTGGATGCGGCAGAGATCGCCCAGATGCTGGCCTCCTCACGCGGCCTGGCCGAGGTCGAAGCGGGACTGGACCAGGCCCGTGCGCTGGGTGTTTCCTCGGTGCCGACCTTCGTCATCGACGGCCGCTGGGCGATCTCCGGCGCCCAGCCTCCGGAAGCCTTCGCCCAGGCGCTGCGGCAGATCGCGGCGGAGCAGGGCACGGCAACCGGGCGCAGTGGCGACGACGCCTGTGGCGCGGACGGCTGCAGGGTCTGATCCTTCGAGGGCGCGCGCGATGGACGCCCCCACCTGCGTCCAACGGCCGGTTCTGCGACAATGCGGCACTGCGCCATGCGGGCGCCCGTTGTGGAGAACGACCATGCTGCTGATCGGCGTTGCCGGCACTGAACTGACCCCCCAGGAACGCGACTGGCTGCAGCACGATGCCGTTGCCGGTGTGGTGCTGTTCACGCGCAACTTCGCCTCCCGCCAGCAGGTGAGCGAGCTCAGCGCCGCGATCCGCGAGGCCGCGCCGCGCCCGCAGCTGATCTGCGTCGACCAGGAAGGCGGTCGCGTGCAGCGTTTCCGCAAGGGCTACAGCGATCTGCCGCCGCTGCAGGAGATCGGTGCCGGCTATGCGAAGGATCCCGGCGCCGCGTTGGCGCTGGCCGAGCAGCACGCCTGGCTGATGGCCAGCGAAGTGCGCGCCAGTGGCGTGGACCTGAGCTTTGCCCCGGTGGTCGACCTGGGCCGTGGCAACCTTGCGATCGGCAACCGCGCTTTCAGTGAAGACCCGCAGGTCGTGGCTGCGTTCACCGAGGCCTACGTACGCGGCATGCACGCGGCCGGCATGGCGGCCACCCTCAAGCATTTTCCCGGCCATGGCACCGTGCTGGAAGACACCCATGTCGATACCGCGGTCGATCCGCGGACGCTGGACGAACTGCGCGCGCAGGACCTGGTGCCGTTCCGGGCCGGTGTTGCCGCCGGTGCCGACGCCGTGATGATGGCGCACGTGATCTACCCGCAGGTGGCGCCGGAACCGGCCGGCTATTCGCCGCGCTGGATCCAGGAGGTGCTGCGTGGCGAGCTGGGCTTCCGCGGCGTGGTGTTCTCCGACGACATCGGCATGGCCGCTTCGCACCATGCCGGTGGCGTTGCGGCACGCGTGCACGCGCACCTGGATGCGGGCTGCGACGTCGTGCTGGTCTGCCATCCGGAGCTGGTCGATGAAGCCCTGCACGCGGTGCAGGGACGCTCCCTCAATACCGCTGCGCTGCTTGGCCTGCTCGGCCGCGGCGTGCTTGGCTGGGATGGCCTGCTGGCCGATGCCCGCCATGGCGACACTCAATCCCGTCTGCTTGAAACCCTTGGAAGAACCGTCTGATGCCGAACCTCACCATTTCCCAGGCCCTGGCCCAGGCCGACCTGCTGGTTGACCGCCCCACCATCGACAAGGCCATCGCCGGTATCGCCGACGCCATCGCGCGCGATTACAAGGGCGAGGTGCCACTGTTCCTGTCGATCATGCACGGTGCGCTGCCGTTCGCCGGCCAGCTGGCGCTGGAGCTGGGTGCGCGCGGCCAGGACGTGCAGTTCGATTACCTGCACGCCACCCGCTATCGCGGTGAAACCACCGGCGGCGACCTGGTGTGGAAGCACAAGCCGGCCACCGCGCTGTTCGGCCGCCGTGTGCTGCTGGTCGATGACATCCTCGATGAGGGCTACACCCTGCAGGGCGTGCGCACCTGGTGCCTGGAACAGGGCGCGACCGACGTGCGCATCGCGGCGATGACGGTGAAGAAGCACGATCGCGGGCTGCCGGATGTGACGGCTGACTACGCCGGCATCGAACTGCCCGACCGCTACGTGTTCGGTTTCGGCATGGACGTCAACGAGACCCTGCGCTGCGTGCCGGCCATCTACGCGATGAAGGAATAACAGGCACGGCCGTCCGCGGCCGTCCTTTGCCGCCGCCGGCATCCTCGGGTGCCGGCGTTCGTCTTTCTCTGGAGTGCTTTCGATGCAACAGATCGCCCTGGCCGTGATCGGCGGTACCGGTGTCTACAACCTGGCCAAGCTCGACGATGTGCAGACCCACGAGGTCGAGACCCGCTTCGGCCGTCCCTCCGGCCCGGTGCGCGTGGGCACGCTGCTGGGCAACCGCGTGGCGTTCCTTGCGCGCCATGGCGAGGGCCACTCGCTGCCGCCGCACAAGATCAACTACCGCGCCAATCTGGCTGCGCTGCAGCAGATCGGCGCCCAGCGCGTGCTGGCGCTGAACACCGTCGGGGGCATCACCGAGCAGGTCGGGCCGCGCGTGCTGGCCTGCCCGGACCAGATCATCGACTACACCTGGGGCCGGATCAGCACGATCTGTGAAGAAGAGGGTACCGAAGTGCTGCATGTGGACTTCGGCCACCCGTACACGCCGATGCTGCGGAGCAAGATTCTGGCCGCGGCCAAAGTGACGGGTGTCACGGTCCATGACGGTGGCTGCTACGGTGCGACGCAGGGGCCGAGGCTGGAAACCATCGCGGAAATCGCCCGCATGCGGCGCGATGGCTGCGATCTGGTGGGCATGACCGGAATGCCCGAAGCCGCGCTGGCGCGGGAGTTGGGACTGGATTACGCGTGCCTGGCGATCGTGGCGAACTGGGCCGCGGGCTGTGGTGATGGCGAGGAGATCACGATGGCCGAAGTGCTGGCCAATGTGCAGGCGGCGAGCAATGGACTTCCGGAACTGATCGGCGAATTGGCACGGGGGTGATTGTCTTCGCCGAGCAAGCTTTGCATACTCAGCCGGTACGCGGGTTCAGCGTACACCACCCATTCATTGCATAAGGTCTCGCATCACCATGCCGAACGGTACCGTCAAGTGGTTCAACGACGCCAAGGGATTTGGCTTCATCTCGCCGGAGGATGGCAGCGCCGACGTGTTCGCGCACTTCTCCGCCATCAACTCCAAGGGCTTCCGCAGCCTGCAGGAAGGCCAGCGTGTCACCTATGACGTGACCCAGGGCCCGAAGGGTGCCCAGGCTTCGAACATCACGCCGGCCGAGTGATCCACTCGACAGTGCGTTGAGAACCCCGCTCCGGCGGGGTTTTTTTTTTGCGCCCATCGCATGGGAGCGAACCCAAGCCGCGCATGGGCGGGCCGCCCTGTGGGCGAAGTAAAGGAGGAGGCGACGGTCGAAGGCCGGCGCCGGCGGACATTCGCCGGCAGGGCGGCCCGCCCGCGCGCGGCTTGGAGAACGATCCGGATCCGGCTGGGGCACAATGTGCGGATGACGGAACGACTTCGCATTGCCGTGATTGGATACGGCACCGCTGGCCAGGCGATGGCCATCCTGCTGACCCGCGACGGGCACGACGTTGAGATCTTCGAGCGCGTGCCGACCCCTGGGCCGGTCGGCGCCGGTTTCCTGTTGCAGCCCAGCGGCCTGCAGGTGCTGTGGCAGATGGGACTGCTGGAGGCCGTGCGCGCGCATGCCGCGCCGGTGCATCGGCTTTATGGCGACACGCCGTGCGGACGTGCGGTGATGGACATGGGCTATGGCGGCCTCGATGTCCGCCTGCACGGTCTGGGCATGCAGCGCGGCGCCCTGTTCTCGCTGCTGGACCAGGCCCGCGATGGCGCCGGCCAACTGCATGCGGGGACCACCATCGACGCGGTCGATACCGCGCGGGGGCAACTGCGCGACAACGAAGGCCGCACGCATGGCCCGTTTGACCTGGTGGTGGCGGCCGACGGCGCAGCGTCGTCCCTGCGCGCGACCATTGCCGGCGGCGCTGGCCTCGACCGCGTCTATCCGTGGGGCGCATTGTGGTGCTTGCTGCCGGCCGGAGAGTGGCCGCACGTGCAGCAGCTGCGCCAACGCTACGTCGCCGCGCGCAAGATGATCGGCCTGTTGCCGGTGGGCACGCGTCCGGGTGATGACACCCCGCGCCTGAGTTTTTTCTGGAGCCTGCCACGCGCCGACTTCGCGCGTTGGGAAGATGAAGGCATGCAACCGTGGCTGCAGGAACTGCATGCGCTCTGGCCCGAGGCCAGCGCACGCTTCGATCACCTGCACGATGCCGGACAGCTGTCCCGGGCGGTTTACCGCGATGCGGTGATGACCCGTTGGCATCAGGGGCGCATGGTCCTGGTCGGCGATGCAGCGCACGCGATGAGCCCGCAGCTGGGGCAGGGGGTGAACATGGCGCTGCTCGATGCGCTGGCGCTGCGAGACGCGCTGCGTGTGCATGGCGCTGGTGAGACGGCACTGCAGGCTTACCAGGCGCAGCGACGTGCGCATGTGGCGGTGTACCAGCGCTGGAGCCGCTGGCTGACGCCGCTGTTCCAGTCCGATCGCGATGCGTGGGCCAAGGCGCGCGACGCGCTGCTTGGCCCGATGGGGCGGCTGCCGGGGGGACGCGGGCACATGCTGCGGGTGCTCAGTGGAACCCAGCACGGCTGGTTCGGTTCGCTTGCTCTGGATCCAGCCTTCCTCGAAGCCCTGGCCCGGCCGCCCGTTGCGCTTGCCACGCAGGCTGCCACGGCGGCTGCGTGAATCGCATCATCACGTGAATTAACGGTTACCTCACCGCGTCTGTGCGACAAGAGTGAAGCACGCCACAGCGGCGTCGCCCGTTTTCCTCTCCGTGATTCGAACATCGCGTGGCCCGGGTGGCGCCGCCGTCGCGGCCTGCTGCGGCCCGGATGTGCTGCGAGTTCACGAGGAGGACGCCATGTTGTTCGCGGTCGAAGAGCTGGAATCGGAAATCTGCAAGCTGCGGGGATTGCTGCAGATGCTGCACGAGGACCAGCCCGACGTTCTGGAGGATGTGTTCGAGTTCCATGTGGGCAGCCTGATCAGTCATGCGCTGCCGGAACACCACACGCACATCCGCGCCTGCGCGCAGGAAATGCTGTCGGCCGTCCAGGCACTGCCGCGCCGGCAGAGCAACGACACGCCCGATTTCCATCTGATGCCGGCGCTGGCGGGCGTCCGGCCGGCCTGACTGTCGCGCCCGCTGGCCTTACCGGCCAGGCATCGCCACCAGACCCTGTTCGACACAGGCGATGCGCCGTTCACCCTGCGCCGGTGCGATGACCCAGCCGCCGGTGAAGGCGGAGAATGCCGGCAGCACCGTCAATCCTTCGCGGAGCCAGAATGCCGGAAAGCGGCGACGCAGCGCCGGCAGTGCGATCTGTGGATGGATATGCCCGGCAATGACGTGCGCCGCGGGCACGTGCCGTGGTTCATGGCACAGCAGGAACGCGCCCAGCTGCACCTCGTCATGCAGCTCCACCTGCAGCGCCGCGTGCGGCAGGTGCCGATCATGATTGCCGCGTATCACATGCACCGCCAGCGCGGGGTGCTGCTCTCGCCATCCCAGCCATTGCCGGTACCAGGCCGCACGATGCGCCGGCCCATGCAGCACATCGCCCAGTATCCACAGCTCGCGGCAGGCCCTGGCCTGCACCAGCCTCTGCAGGCGTTGCAGGTCGTCGCGGGTACCGCCGGACGGCAGCGCGATGCCGGCGCGGCGGAACAGGTCGGCCTTGCCCAGGTGCAGGTCGGCGATCAGCAAGGCCTGCCGGGCCGGCCACCACAGTGCGCGCGCACCGAGCAGCAGCATGGGTTCACCGCCCAGCGTCACGGCCAGCTCATCGGCCATGGCGTCGCTCCAGTTGCTGTGCGGCACGCAGCACGCGGGTGCGCCAGTCTTCATTGCTGAACTGTCCGCGCAGGCGCTCGGCCCACAGCGGGAAGCCCAGCGGTGTCAGCGAGGCGGGATGCTGCAGTGACAGTGACTGCGTGCCGATGCGTTCGAGCACCTGCTGCAGGCCCGGCAGATCCAGGCTGTCCTGCAGCACTTCATGCTCGGCCAATGCCAGCAGCAGATGCTCGGGGTCGTGCTCGCGCAGCACGTCGTACAGCAGTCCGGCCGAGGCCTGCAGCTGGCGCAGCGAGCGCGGCGCGCCACCGGGCAGGCTGGGTACCAGCAGGCCAGCGACGCGTGCGATTCCGCGGAACTGGCGTCGCGCGAGCTCGCCCAGATTGACGGCGGCACGCAGATCCTCAAGCAGCTGATCGGCGGCGAACAGTTCCTTCCATTGCTCCGCCTGCAGCTCGATCGGCTGCGTCGGTGCCAGCACCAGCCCGTGGTCATTGACGGCATAGCCGATGCTGTTGCGCTGCCGGCGCGTGCAGCGCAGCGCCAGCAACGCCGCCAGTGCCTCGTGGATGTGGCGTCCGGCAAAGGGATAGACGAACACGAACTGGCCTTCGCGGCGGCGCACGTCTTCCAGCAGCAGGTGCGCAGGCGATGGCCGGGCAGACAGGCGTGACTGCAGTGCCATCAGGGGGGCCAGCCAGCGCGACTCGGCGCTGTCGTCCGCGCCGGACAGCACCGCTTCCAGCTCGCGCCCGAGCGGCATCGACAGGGGCAGCTGGCCGCCCTGCCAGCGCGGGACGGTGCCTTCACCGCCCTTGCGGGCCAGGCGCACATAGGCGGTCATGTCGCGCAGCTGCACCAGCTCCAGCATGCGCCCGGCGAACTGGAATCGATCGCCTCTGCGCAGGCGGCTGGCGAACTGTTCTTCCACCGAGCCGAGGCCACCGCCGCGCAGGAACTGCACACGCACGGCGCCATCGCTGCTGATGGTGCCGATCGACAAGCGATGGCGCAGGGCCTGGCGGCGGTCGTGCACGCGATGGTAGCCGTCCGCGTCGAGCACCACCTTGTGGAAGTCCGGGTACTGCGCCAGTGCCCGTCCCCCCTGCACGATGAAGTCCAGGACAGCCTGCCATTGCGCGTCGCCCAGGTGCGCGAATGCGTGCGTGCGCCTCACCTGCGCCAGCAGCGAGCGGCTGGTGAATCCCCCCGCCAACGCGCGGCTGACCGCATGCTGGGCGAGCACGTCCAGCGACAGGGTTGGCGGTCGCCTGGCTTCAACCACGCCGTCGCGCAGCGCGCGGCGGACGGCGGCGTACTCGGCCAGTTCCAGCGCATGGCTGGGCACGCACAGGATTCTGCCGCTGGCGCCGGGGCGATGCCTGGCACGGCCGGCGCGCTGGCGCAGCCGCGCCACGCCCTTCGGGCTGCCGAGCTGCAGTACCTGGTCCACTTCGGGAAAATCGACGCCCAGATCCAGGCTGGAGGTGGCAACCACGCAGCGCATCGCACCGGCGCGCAGGCCGTCTTCCACCTGCTGACGCAGTGCGGGGTCCAGCGAACCGTGGTGCAGCGCCAGCGTGGCGGCATCCTCCGGCCACACCGCCGCCAGCGCCTGGTGCCACAGTTCGGCCTGCGCCCGCGTGTTGGTGAACAGCAGGCTGCTGCGCGCGGCCATCAGCGCTTCCAGCACGCGCGGAAGCTGCGCCAGGCCAAGATGTCCGGCCCAGGGAAAGCGCTCGCCCGGTGCCGGCAGCAGGCTGCTGACGGTGACCGGACGCTGGCGCGCGCCTTCGACGATGGGTGCATCCGGCCGGTCCGGCAGCAGCACGTCGCGCGCCTGCGGCAGATTGCCCAGCGTGGCCGACAATCCCCACAGCTGCAACGCAGGCGTGGTGTCGCGCAGCAGTGCAAGATTCAGCTGCAGCAGCACGCCGCGCTTGTTGCCCAGCAGTTCATGCCATTCGTCGACCACCACGCAGCGCAGCTGATGCATGCGTGGCAGGGTATCGGGGTAGGTGAGCAGCAGTGCCAGTGATTCGGGCGTGGTCACCAGCACGTCGATCCGCCCTTCGCGCGCCAGGCGCCGCTCGCGCTGGCTGGCGTCGCCGCTGCGCAGGCCCACGCGCCACCCCAGGCCCAGGCCATCGACGGCCGATTGCAGTGCGCGTGCGGTGTCGCTGGCCAGGGCACGCAGCGGGGTCACCCACAGCACCTGCAATGGGCGCACCGCGCTGGGGCGGGCGGGTGCGGGCGCGGGCGCGATCATCGCCTGCAGCAGTGGTCCGCCGAACATCGCCAGCGTCTTGCCGCTGCCGGTGGGGGTATGCAGCAGGCCCGATTCGCCCGCCAGGTAGTGACGCCACATGGCGCGCTGGAAGGGCAGGGGTTTCCAGCCGCGGCTGGCAAACCAGCCGTTCAGCCGCTGCAGGGCCTCGCTCCGCGTCATCGTGCCAGGGCCTGCAGCGTCGCCAGCTGATCGGCCTCGCTGGCCGGCTTGTCGTGGCGCCAGCGCAGGATGCGCGGAAAACGCACGGCGATTCCTGATTTGTGCCGTGCACTGCGGTTGACCGCCTCGAAGCCGAGTTCGAACACCTGCTCGGCGCGGACGCTGCGTACCGGTCCGAAGCGCTCGCGGGTGTTGGCGCGGATCCAGCGATCGAGGGCGAGGATTTCCTGATCGTCCAGGCCCGAGTAGGCCTTGGCCACCGGAACCAGCGCATCGCCGTCCCATACGCCGAAGGTGTAATCGGTGTACAGCGTGCTGCGCCGGCCATGGCCGGCCTGTGCGTACAGCAGCACGGCGTCGATGGTGAGTGGATCGACCTTCCACTTCCACCAGTCACCACGGCGCCGGCCGGACTGGTACGCCGAGCTGCGGCGCTTCAGCATCAGGCCCTCCACGCCGCGCTCGCGCGCGGCGTCGCGCAGCGCGGCCGCCCGTGCCCAGTCCCCGGCGGGCACCTCCGGCGACAGCTGGATGCGCGCATCGCCGAGCGTGCCGAGCAGTTCCGCCAGCTGCACGCGCCGCTGCTGAAGCGGCAATGCGCGCAGGTCGTTGCCGTCGCGTTCGAGCAGGTCGTAGGCCAGCATCCGCACCGGCGTCGTACGCAGCGTGGTGGCGCCCGGCTTGCGGCGCTGGATGCGGGTCTGCAGGGCGGTGAAGGCTTTCGGAAGATCGGCCGGCTCATCCCAGGCCAGCAGTTCGCCATCCAGCACCGATCCCTCCGGCAGCAGTGCGGCGGCCTGCTCGATCTCGGGGAACCGGCCGTCCAGGCGCTCTTCGCCACGCGACCACAGCGCCACCTCGCCGCGACGACGCAGCAGCTGCAGGCGGATGCCGTCCCATTTCCATTCCAGCAGCCAGTCGTCGATGCTGCCCAGGCGATCACTGGGCTCACCTTCCAGCGGCGAAGCGAGGAAGAACGGATATGGCTGCTGGCGGTCCAGCGGCAGTTCTTCCGGCGACAGCAGCTGTGCGAGCAGGGTGGGCGAGGGCACCCAGGTGCCCAGCATGCGCTGCGCGATGCGCGCGATGTCCAGTCCGGACAGTTCGGCCAGTGCCTGCTGGACCAGCCGCTGCGACACGCCGACGCGCAGTGCACCGGTCAGCAGCTTGTTGAACACCAGGCGTTCGTTCGCGGGCAGCTGGCGCCAGCCCTCGACCACGGCTGCACGTCGCTCGGGCTCGGGCTGATTGGCCACGGCCAGCAGATGCTGTTCGATCCAGTCGGCCAGAGGGCGGTCCGGCGCCATTGCCGTTGGGTCGTCCAGCAGCAGGGTCAGTGTCTCCGCCAGATCGCCGACCTGCGCATAGCTGTCCTCGACCAGCCACGCAGGCAGTCCGGCTTCCTCGCCGATCCAGCGGCGCAGCTCGCCGCTGGCAGCGATCTTCCGGCGCGCACCCCCGACCTTGCCACCACTGAGCAGGAACAGGGCCCAGGCCGCATCGTGCGGTCGCGCGTGACGGAAGTAATCGACCAGCGCCGCGCGCTTGTCCAGCGTGGCGGTGCTGCGATCGAGGCGTTGGTACAGCGCGGCGAAGGCCTTCATTCCTCGCTCCCGAAATCGGTGCGGAAAGCCTCCGCGGCGACACCGCGTTCGCGCAGGAACGGAATCAGCGCATCGGTGTTGCCATGCGTCGCGATGACGCGTCGTGCGCCGGTCTGCTCGATGGTACGCAGCAACGCGGGCCAGTCGGCGTGGTCGGAGATCACGAAGCCACGATCGACGTTGCGGCGCCGGCGGTTTCCGCGCAGCTGCATCCAACCGGAGGCGAAACCGAGCTGGTGGCGCCCGAAGCGGCGCAGCCAGGGCGTGCCGGCGGCCGAGGGCGGGGCGAGGATCAGCCGTCCGGCCGCATCGGCCTGGCGCCCCTGTTCGGCGACGGCGATCGTGTCCAGCATCGGGATGCCCGCAGCGCGATAGACGGCCACGCCATTGGCGATGGCACCGTGCAGCCATGCCGGCGGTTCGCCCCGTGCGAGCAGCTCGGCCAGCACGCGCTGGGCCTTGCCCAATGCGTAGCAGAGCAGGACGGCGGCTTCGCCGCGCTGCGCGCATTCCTCGCGCCAGGACGCGATCTCGGCAGCCACGGCTGCGGTGTCCGGCCAGCGGTAGATGGGCAGGGCGAAGGTCGCCTCGGTGATGAAGGTATCGCAGGGCACCACTTCGAACGGCGTACAGGTGGGGTCGGGCTGGCGCTTGTAGTCACCGGAGGCGACCCACACCTGCCGGCCATCATCGATGCGCACCTGCGAGGAGCCGAGCACATGACCGGCCGGATGCAGTGACACCTGCACCCGACCCAGCGTAAAGGATGCGCCCTCGGCATGCGCGTGCAGCGGTACGTCGCCCAGCCGCCAGCGCAGGATCGGCGCGCTGCCCGTGCTGCAGTGGTATTCGCCCATGCCCGGGCGCGCGTGGTCACCATGGCCATGGGTGATGACCGCGCGCGGCACCGGCCGCCAGGGATCGATGTGGAAATCGCCAGCAGCGCAGTACAGCCCTTCCGGGCGCAGCACCACAAGATCGTCGTTGCCTGCCATGGCTGCACTGTGGCGCGCGGCTCGTGCACGGGGTGAGAACCGGCCTGAACGCGGGCTTGGCGCAGCATGCGGCACAATCGGATCGCATACCTCTTGCCGCCGGATGGATCGCATGAGTGGACCGGGTTTCAGCAGCACTGCCCCCTTCGAGACCCATGTGGTGCTCAATCAGCCGCCACCGTTCGCCGGGCGCCAGCTGTGGACCGATGACGCAGCGTTGATGGAGGCGGTGCATCGCGAAGGCGCCGCAGCCTTCGTCCCGCGCCTGGCGCAGTACGGTGCGCTGGCCGGTGACGAGCTGTACCGGCTCGGATTCGATGCCAACCGCGACCGCCCGCGCCTGCGCACCCACGACGCGCAGGGGCATCGCATCGATACGGTGGAGTTCCATCCGGCCTACCACCAGCTGATGACCGCCGCGAAGGCGCATGGCGTGGCCGGCCTGTCCTGGCATGAGCCGCAGCCGGGTGCGCATGTTGCACGCGCGGCGCTGAGCTATCTGCACCACCAGGCCGAGGCCGGTACCAGTTGCCCGTTGACGATGACCCATGCGGCGGTAGCGGTGCTGCGGTCGCAGCCGAACCTGGCCGAATGGGCGCGCAAGGCCGCCGCACCGGTGTACGACCCGCGCGACGTACCGGTGGCCGACAAGGCCGGCATCACCCTGGGCATGGGCATGACCGAGAAGCAGGGGGGCTCGGATGTGCGCGCCAACACCACGCGAGCAGAGCCCATCGACGGCGAGCGCTATCGGCTGGTCGGCCACAAGTGGTTCTTCTCGGCACCCATGTGCGATGGCTTCCTCGTGCTGGCGCAGGCACCGGGCGGACTGACCTGTCTGCTGATGCCGCGCCGGCTTGCCGATGGCGACCGCAATGCATTCCGCCTGGTGCGGCTGAAGGACAAACTGGGCGATTGGGCCAACGCGTCCAGCGAGGTCGAGTTCTGCGGCGCGCAGGCGTGGCGGGTGGGCGAAGAGGGGCGTGGCGTGGCCACCATCATCGGCATGGTGATGATGACCCGCCTGGACTGCATGCTGGGTGCGGCAGCGGAAATGCGCATGGCGCTGGCGCAGGCGCTGCACCATGCCCGCTACCGCCGCACCTTCGGCCGGTTGCTGGTGGAGCATCCGTTGATGGCCAACGTGCTGGCCGACCTCGCACTGGAATCAGAAGCGGCGACGGTGCTGTCGATGCGCATCGCGCGTGCGGTGGACCGTGCGTCCTTCGATGCCGGCGAGGCGGCGCTGGCCAGGCTGGGCACGGCGCTGGGCAAATACTGGGTGTGCAAGCGGGCGGCGACCTTCGTCAACGAGGCGCAGGAATGCCTGGGCGGCGCGGGCTATGTGGAGGAATCAATGCTGCCGCGCCTGTACCGGCAGGCGCCGCTGAACTCGATCTGGGAAGGCAGCGGCAACATCCAGTGCCTGGATGTGCTGCGGGCACTGGCCCGCGAACCGGAGACGCTGGCCGCACTGCAGGGCGAGCTGTCGGCGGTGGCTGATCGCGATGCGCGCTATGCCGCTGCGCTGCAGCGCTGGGTAACGACCCCGGCACCGGAAGAGTCGCAGGCGCGGATGTTCTGCGAGCGCACCGCATTGCTGCTGCAGGCGGCGCTGCTGCTGCGTGCACGCAGTCCGGTGGCGGATGCGTTCATCCGCAGCCGGCTCGGCGGTGAACATGGATGGGTGTTCGGCACCCTGCCGGCCGGGTTGGACCTGTCGGAAATCCTGGCGCGCGCGCTGCCGTAGCGTGGAATTCTGTAGAGCGCCGCAGCGTGGCTGTGGCGCTCTGCAGTACCGGACGCGGCTCAGTGCTTGGCTTCTTCCTTGGCCGCGTTCGCCTTCTCGTCATTTGCGACATCACGCGCCTTGTCGGCGACCTTCTTTGCGGC
>NZ_JBWJPF010000035.1:0-27064 GCF_056393265.1 Stenotrophomonas sp. Steno-C15 | reverse complement strand
CGCCACTGGCACTGCGCATCGCCGCCTGATGCTGCTGGACCACGTTGCCGATGCTGCCCAGCAGGGCGTTGTCGGCCAGGCGCAGGGTGGCATGCGCATCGCCACGCAGCGCACCGGCCTGCTGCGCGACCACGTCGCGGTCGGCAAACTGCAATGCGCCCAGCAGCGGCTTCAGGCCACTGTCCTGGCGATCGGATGCAGCTCCCAGCACACGCCCCAGGTCATCACCGGACGGGCCGTTGGCGAACAGATCCCACTGGTCGAAGCCCGGGTTGGCGGTCAGCCACAGACCGTCGGCCGTCTGCCTGACATTGAAACTCAACAGCGAGTTGTGGCGCGGACGGAACACCTCACCGCCGCTGATGCTGGCGCGGTAGCCAGTGTCGCCCAGCCGCACGACCTCCTGGAAGCCATCCTGGTAGATCGGGCCTTCAACCAGATCGCGACGGAAGTCCTTGCTGTAATAGCCCTGCGCCACGTTCAGTTCAAGGAAGGCGCCCTTGGAGATCACCAGCGCGCCATCGAGCACTTTGTTGGTGGACGGGTCGAAGAAATTACCCACGCGCACGCGACCACCGGCACTGCCGCCGCTCTCGGTCACGTCGAACAGCACTTTGCCGCCGGGCATGATGTTGACGTAGCCATGGGTGACCAGATCACCTCCGCGCGGCATCAGCGTGCCAAACACGCGCAGGCGGTTGAAGCCATCCTCGCGCCAGGACGGGCCGGTGCCACCCAGCAATGCAGTGCTGTCCATCGCGGTGCCCGCCACGTCGCCGTGGCCGACCAGCATGCCCGCACCGAGCACACGTACTTCCGGGGCACGCAGGGCGCCACCTTCCAGGGCGATGGTGCCATTGTCGACCAGCATGAAGTCCGCACCGGTCGTTGCGGACGAGCGCCAGACAGCGCCATTGGCAATCCGGATCACGCCCATCGAATCGTCCAGCGTGGACGCGTCCAGATCGCCCAGCCGAAGCTTGGACAGCAGCAGGGCCTGCACGCCGGGATCGCTCAGATAATCCTGCACCGAACCAGCGCCGATGCCCTGCGGACCCGTGCTGGAAAGGTTGTAGATGGTCAGTGCGTAGGAAAAGTACGCCGACGGCCGGTCGGTGCTCCAGCGCGCGAAATCATCATCGACGAACGTCTGCAGCTGGCGTCCCGTCCGCAGGTAGCCCGGATTGATGTCACCGGTGACGTCCGCAGTGACATTCAACGTATCGCCCGGATCACGATAGCCGGTTGCGGTGATGATCCGGTTGCTGTGAATGTCCTGCCCCGGGAACGACTCCAGTGCGGCGCCGCTGCCATCCGGATCGAACGTGACCGACGTACCGGGGGTGCGCGCAGGATCGCGGAACACCAGCAGGCCGTTGGGCTTGACCACTTCGTACATCGCCTTGTGCAGCAGCCCAGCATCCATGCCGCCGCCATAGTTGCCGGTGTAGATCTGGGTCATGCGCGGCGACGGCTCGTAGATCACATTGCTGCCGTTGTTGGCCGCATGGATCTCCACCGAATCGACAATCGGCAGATCGCCGGCCAGATAGCGCTCCACGCCCCCGGACTGCATGATCGAGCAGGACGAGATGCAGTGGCCCGATACGATGGTGTTCAGGCCGGACGTGCGGATCACCCCCTGCAGCCACTCGCCGGCAATCAGCGCGCCACCGTTGGAGGTGCGCAGCACCACCTCCCGGATCGGCCGCCCCTCGGCCTGCGCCTTGGCCAGCAGCGCCGGCAGCGAAACGACGTCGGCGAAGGTGACGCCACCGCTGAGGAAGATGCGGTCTCCCTGCACGTGATAGTTCATTGCCATGGCGTCATCAGCCTTGACCATGACGCCAACACCAATCAGGCCGGCCAGGGCCAGACTCAACTTGGACCGCTTCATACCGTTCTCTCTCCCCCCGCAACACGCGGACGGGAAGCTAAACGTCAGAGCGGGAGGCCCTCCCCCGCTGCATGCCATGGAAAAGAATGAACGGATTCAGATCAAGTTGGCAGTCAAAACTGTGGCTGAGTTAGCGCTCTTGAACGCCTTTACAGGAGAAATACAGCCCCCGGCAAATATAAAAACGCAGAAAGGGCGGTAACACCCCCAGTGGCCATCCGGGTGAAAGGTGAACGAATTCATGATCGACACGTGCAGGCCGGCGGCTCTTCCCCATCCGGTCATCGTCGCGTAAAACTCGGTGACGCCCCCCCTCATCGTTGCCCGAGGCCAGCCCTGTCCGCTTCGTCCCCCCTGATCCATCGCGCACCGGATCCGCCTGGGCCTCCGGACGCCTTCATCACGTTCGTAAGGGAAGAGCGCGCGCCGTTGTGCACTTTCCTGCGTACCCGTGGGGTGGGCCCGGAGGATGCGGAGGACATCGCCCAGGACTGCATGGAACGGTTGATCCGCTATCGCGCGCACGGCACCGAGGAGCTGCGCCTGCTGCTGTATCGTATCGCCCGCAACCGCCTGGCAGACCGCGGCCGCTCGCCGCAGGCGAGACCGCATCTGTCGCTGGCCGAGCGCGATGGCAGCGACGAGCCCTCCAGCACGTCAGCCGACCCGCTGCGCCAGGCCGAATCCGGGCAGATGCTCGCCCTGCTCCGGCAGGCCCTGTTCAAACTGCCGGAGCGCGCGCGCGAGGTGTACCTGCTCAACCGGATCACCGGGATGAGCTACACGCAGATCGCGCAGCACTGTGGCATCACCGCCAAGACCGTGGAAAAACACATCGCCCGTGCACTGCAGGGCCTGCGCCAGGAGCTGGGGCCACACCCGCTGCACAACGACAGGGACAACGAATGATCAGCACCCGGCACACGGAAGAGGCGGGAGTGTTCGAGCGCGCCAGCGCCTGGGTGGCGCGCCTGGAGGCACACGACTGCACGCCCGAGGAACGCGAGCGCTTCGAAGACTGGCTGGCGGAGGACACCCGCCACGTCAAGGCGTGGGTACAGGCCGAAACGCTCTATCAGCAGAGTGCGGGCCTGGCCCAGGATCCCTGGCTGCGCACGGCGGCGGCGCGCGCCGCGCATCCGGCCCGGCGCCGCTGGCTGCCCGGCGTCGCTGCTGCGGCGGCGCTCTGTCTGGCCATCGGCATGGGCTGGATGGTCGCCACCGATGGCAATCCCACGCCCCGCATCTATGCCAACGACAGCCTTGCTCCCCGCCAACAAACGCTGGCCGATGGCAGCTCCGCCATCCTGGACGCAGGGACCACGTTGACCGTGCGCATGGGCTGGCGCCATCGGGAACTGGTCCTGGAGCAGGGTCGGCTGCAACTGCAGGTGGCACCGTCGCGCAAGGCCCTGCGTGTGCAGGCGGGCAGCAGTTCGATCCGCGATATCGGAACCACCTTCCAGGTGGAGCGCCTGCGCGACGGCCATGTCGAGGTCGCCCTGCTGGAAGGCGCAGTGGAGGTCACCAGCGGCAGCGCGCAGCACACGCTGGCCCCGGGCCAGCAGCTGCAGGTACTGCCCTCCGGGCGGATCCAGCCGGGCCCTGCGCTCGCCTCGACCGAAGCGGCTGAGGCCTGGCTGCAGGGACGGCTGGTGTTCGATGCCACTCCCCTGGCGACCGTGGTCGAACGCATGAACCGCTACGGCCGCACGCAGATGGTGATCGCCGATCCGGAGATCGCCAGTCTCGCGGTCAGCGGCACCTTCCGTGCAGGCGACGCAGAGGAACTGCTGTCTGCGCTGGAGCTGGGATGGTCGGTTGCCGGCCAGGCGCGCCCGGATGGCGCGCTGGAACTGCGGCGTACCTACTGAGGAGAAAGGCGGTGATGGCAGGACCGGGCGCGCTGCAGTGGGGGCTGCTCCGGGGGCTGCTGTGGGTCATGTTCGGCGCTGCCAGCGCCGCGCCGGCCCACGCCGGCCAGCAACCCGCCAATGTCGACTACCACATCGCACCCGGCCCGCTGGCACCGGCACTGCAACAATGGGCACGCCAGAGCGGCATCGCCCTGGTATTCGACGCCCGCGAGCTGACGGGCCTGCACACCCCCGGCGCCGACGGCCGACAGGCACCGGCGATCGCTCTCAAGCAGCTGGTCTCCGGGATGCCGGTGAGCATCCTGCGCACACCCTCGGGGGCGTTCGTCATCCGCCGCGTCGCTGCTTCTGCCGCGCCCCCTGCACGTGCCCCGACCGTGACGTCGCCCAAGCCGCCGCCGCCCGTCGCACTGGCCCCCGCGCAGGTGGAACTGGCACCGGTACACGTCACCGGCAGCCGCCTGCCGCGCACCTCCGTGCAGACGACGCTGCCGATGACGATCATCGATCGCGAAGACATCCTGCGCAGTGGTTACGGCAGCCTGTTCGACCTGTTGCGGCACCTTCCCGGCATGAACGGCCACCCGGCGATGACCACGTCGCGCGGCGGCGATTCGCAGTACCTGCCGGTGGGCGCTGCAGCCACCACCAGCCTGGATGGCATGGGGCCGCGTGCGACCCTGTTCCTGGTCAACGGCCGGCGGCTGCCACGCTATCCGATGGTGTCGCTGGAACAGGGCGGGCTCACCGATCTGGGCGGCATTCCCCTGAGTTTCATCGAACGCATCGAGCTGGTGCGCGGAGGCGCGTCGGCCATCTATGGTGCCGACGCGATGTCCGGCGTGGTCAACATCATCCTGCGCGAACAGGCCGAAGGCCCGGAGGCGACGGTGCAATCGGGCATCAGCAGCCGCGGCGACGCGCAGCAGAATCGCCTGCAGATCGCCAACGGCGGCGTACGCGAAGGTGGGGACCGCTGGTTCGCCGGCCTGGACCTGCATCGCATCGAGCACGTGGCCGGCGATCGCCGTGCGTGGCATGCGGAAACGTCGTTGTATCCGATCGGCGCGTTCTACGACGGCGCGTACATCCCCGCCGAACTCTGCGAAGGTCCCTTGATGCAGCGTGAGGATGGCTGCTGGTTCGACAGCGCGCGGCCGCGCTCGCTGCAGCCCGCGTCGGATACTGCCTCGGGCTACCTGCGTTACCGGCACGAGCGTGGCGAAGGACGCTACGCCTATCTGGAAGCACGTGGCAGTCACAATCGGCAGCGTTTCGACCTGGGGCCGACCGCCGTTGCCATCGGCCTGTACGGCATCACGTTCAACAGCGTCCTGCGCGAGGCCGGAAGCGTGCGCCCGCACGTGCGCGCCAGCGATGCCGACATCACCCTGGGTATCGGTCGCGAGCAGCAGTCACGCAGCTGGGATGCGGGCATCAGCGCGCAACGCAGCCAGGTCACCCTGGTCACGCCGGGCACCGTGCGCACCGAACCGCTGCTGCACGCCGCCGAGACACTGGACTACCTTCCCGGCTTCACCTCGCTGCGTGCGGACAAAGCGCAACAGCTGTTCCCGTCGATCCGCAATCGTGGACGCACTGACCAGTGGCAGGGCTGGTGGGGCATGCAGCGGCAACTGATGCAGTTGCCTGGAGGGCCGGCCCAGCTGGCCACCGGCGTCGATCTGCGCTACGAAGCATGGGCCTCGTTACCCGATCCGTTGTTGATCCAGGGCGATCTGGCACTGGGCCTGCCCCAGCAGCAGCGACGCCTGTCACGTCGCAGCGGAGCCACCTATGCCGAGGTCGGCCTGCCGCTCAGCCGCTCGCTGCGCATGGACGTGGCCGCACGCTGGGACCGCGATGGCGATTACCTGGCGTTCTCGCCACGCGCGGGACTGCGTTGGAGTCCAACGCCCCACTGGTCGTTCCTGCTGACCAGCGGACAAGGCTACCGTGCGCCCAGCCTGTTCGAGCAGCGACGCCCCCCTGGCTACTTCGGCCTGGTCGCGCTGCCGGCCTCGCCGGGCCTGCCGCCCTGCGCACAGCCCGCGATCGACGGCAGCTGCCTGGTCAACGTGGAGGTCGCCGAGAACGACGCGCTGAAGGCAGAGCGTTCACGCAGCCATTCGCTGGCAGCCACGTGGACGCCCAACGACGTGTTCTCGCTGTCACTGACCCACAACATCGTCGAGCTGCGCAACGAGATCCTTGCCCTGCGGCCCACCGACGCGGCATGGAACCGCAGCACGTGGGAGCTGGATGACGAAGGGCGGCTGAGCAGTCTTCGCCTGTCATTCGACAACATCGGCCGCACGACGTCGCGCAATTGGGTAATGCGCGGCGAATACCGCGTCGACACCGATGACACCGGCCAGTGGCTTTTCTCACTGGACGCGCTGAAACAGCAGGCGCTGCGCCGCGAACGAGGGCAGGATGGCAGCGTGGATCTTCGCGGCCATGCCACGCCGGCAATGGCCGCGATCCTCACCGTGCAATGGCAGAACACGGCATGGGACGTGGCATTGCGCGGCAACCAGGTGGGACGCACGCGCGCCTGGCTGCCCGGTGCGGAATGCCCCGATGACCAGCGCGAGATGAACCATTGCATGAATCCACGGCAGCTGCGCTGGAACCTGCACATGGCGCGCAGGTTGGGGCCGCGGGTGATCGCCGCGCTGGACGTGCACAACGTGCTTGACCGGCAGCCGGTGAACTATCTGGTCGGCAACGGCGGACAGTTGCCGGGTTTGGATGATCCGCTGGGCCGCTATTTCCTGCTGACCCTGCAGTTCCGTTGAGGCCGCTGGGATCCACACGCGGGTGACACGGGCGGCACGCTAGGGTGGGCCCACGCCCACCGTGAGGTACGTCATGCGTCCTTCGATCCGCCCGGTCGTCTGCGTACTGGCCCTGTTGCTCAGTGCCGGCGCGGCATGCGCCGACTCGCCCGCTTCGACCCCTGCGCCACCGGACCAGGCCTGGCAGCCGCTTTTCCAGCAGGTCCAGCGCGCACATCTGTTCCCCGACCAGAAGACCTTTGCCGATGCTGTGCCGCGGCAGTCGCCGGCTGCACTGCTGGCTGACTGGCAGCGCGCGCAGCGAGAGCCTGGCTACACGCTGAAGGCCTTCGTCGACAGGGCCTTCGACCTGCCCGGTGGGCCTGCGCCCTACGTCTCACCCGCCGGCCAGAGCCTGCGCGCGCATATCGAAGGCCTGTGGCCCGTGCTGACCCGGCAGTCCACGGCGGTCGATCCCCATGGCTCGCTGCTGCCGTTGCCGCACGCGTATGTGGTGCCCGGCGGGCGCTTCCGCGAGGTGTATTACTGGGACAGCTACTTCACGATGCTGGGACTGGCCTCCAGTGGCCGCTGGCCCCAGGTCCGCGCGATGGTCGACAACTTCGCGTGGCAGCTCGACCAGTACGGGCACATTCCCAACGGCAACCGCAGTTACTACCTGAGCCGCTCGCAGCCGCCGTTCTTCAGTCTGATGGTGACCGTGCTGGCCGCGCACGAAGGCGATCAGGCGTACCGCCGCTATCTGACACAGCTGCGCACCGAGCACGACTTCTGGATGCGGGGCGCCGATGGCCTTGCGCCCGGCCAGGCACGCGAGCGCGTGGTGCGCATGCCCAATGGCGACCTGCTCAACCGCTACTGGGATGCTCGCGCGGTGCCGCGTAGCGAATCGTGGACGGACGATCTGGCGACGGCGGCACAGGCACCGCAGCGGGCACCCTCACAGGTGTACCGCGACCTTCGCGCCGGCGCCGAATCCGGCTGGGATTTCAGCTCGCGATGGATGGACGACCCCAGTGCACTGTCCAGCATCCAGACCACGTCGATCGTTCCAGTCGACCTGAACAGTCTGCTGTACCACCTCGAGCAGACCATCGCCCGGGCCAGCCGCGTGGCCGGCGACCGCGCATCGGCCCGCGACTACTCGGCCCGGGCCGAGGCCCGACGCACGGCCATCAATCGCCTGCTGTGGGATGCGGCGCAGGGCTGGTATGCCGATCATGATCTGCGCAGCGGACAGCTGCGCCCTGCCCTGACCGCTGCCGCGCTGTATCCACTGTGGTTGAAGATCGCCACCGATGAGCAGGCGCGACGCAGCGCCGACGCGGCCGAAGCACAATTGATGCGTGAGGGCGGCCTGCTGACCACCACCCTCGTCAGCGGCCAGCAGTGGGACGCGCCGAACGGGTGGGCACCGCTGCAGTGGGTGGCCGTCGATGGCCTGCAGCACTACGGTCAGGAGCGCCTGGCGCGGCAGCTGGGAGTGCGCTTCCTGCGCACCGTGCAGTCCGTCTACGATCGGCAAGGCAAGCTGGTGGAAAAGTACGTGGTCGATGGCTCCGCGGGCGGAGGGGGCGGCGGCGAGTATCCGCTGCAGGATGGCTTCGGCTGGAGCAACGGGGTGACACTCGCACTGCTGGATCGCCTGTGCCCGCGGCAGCGGACCTGCGAGAACGCGGGCGACGTCGAGTAGCTAGCGCACCGATCGTGCGATCGCGTACTGCGCCGCGTAGTAGGTGGACAGCACCAGCAGGCTTGCCAGCGGCAGGCCACCGGCGAAGCGGTCCCAGGCCAGCAGTGAATCGCTGGCGACGAACAGCAGGGCACCGGCCGCCGCCCAGCGCGCACTGCCCGCTTCGACAGCGTCCGGTCGCGGGCGGGTCCACTGCCGCGCCAGCGCCAGGATCGCCATGCACGCCAGTACCACCACATAGGCCAGCACAGGGATGCGCATCGGCGCCGGCAGATGCGGCCATAGACCGGACACGTTGAGCGCGGCGAACACACCCAGAAGTCCCCCTGCGGCGACCAGGCCGCGACCCGCGCGCAGACCATCGCGGAAGGCGACGATGTAGCAGAGGTGGGCCAGCAGGAACGCCAGCAGGCCGGGGACGAAGGCATCCATCGGCAGCATGAGCGCGATGTCGCCTGCGCACGAGAGCAGCATGCCCGCCAGCACCGCGCGCCGGTACGATGGCGATCCAGCAGGACGCACCTGCCATACCATCGCCGCGATCAGCAGGGTCGCTGCCGGCTTTGCCAGCCAGTGCAGCCAGCGGCCTTCGCCGGGCAGGAATGCACCGACGATGGCCAGCACCGCCAGCAGCAGGATCGCACCGCCGCCCAGGCGTGGTCTCATCGCGGCTTCCACAGCTCGGCCAGCTGATCCGGGCGGCCGGGAATGCGCTCCAGCACCGGATACTGCAGGCCACCGTGATAGTCGATCCGGATCGGCACGATGCGGTCGAACTGCTTGACCAGCAGAGTGATCGGCGCCTTGTTGGTGGAGGCAACGGCAACCGCGTCCTTCAACCGCTCGCTGCTGTACTCGCGGTCACCGATGGCGATCACCTTCATGCCCGGCGCCAGGCCTGCGTTGAAGGCGGGACTGTCCCAGATCACGTCGCCGACCACACCGCTGTCCATCACCGTCGCACCGAGCGAGTACGCCAGCAGCGCCGCCTTGGCGCGTTTTTCCTGTGCCTTGTAGGCATCGTTCGGCGCGTCGCGGTAGACCAGCTTCCAGCCGGCCAGTTCCAGACCGCCGGTCAGCGATCCGTGGCCGTCCAGGCGCTGCCGCAGGAAGCCGGCCCAGTCGTACGGAGCAATGGCGTTCAAGGTCGCCACCACGTCGTCGAACGTATACGGATTGACGTCCCAGTCACCGTTGCCTACGCCAAAGAAGGCACGGGCAAAATCATCCAGGCTGCGCCGGTTTCCGGTCAGTGCGCGCAGCCTGCCCTCCACTTCCAGCCACAGCATCTGGCCACCGGAGTAGTAGTCCTCGCTCATCTGGTAATTGCGATACGGCAGTGTGCGCCGCTGGGCGATGGTCGGGTCGTTGGTGGTGTCCTGCAGTGGCCGCCAGGCCAGTCCCGGGCGACCGCGATCATAGGTCGCCGCAACATTGGCCAGCATGTCGCGCGCCTGATCGGTGGACCACAGCCCCGAGCGGGCGGCCAGCACCTGGCCCCAGAACTGGGTCTGGCCTTCGTACACCCACAGCAGGCTGTCACCCATCGGAACGTTGAAGTTGTCGGTTGCAAGGTCCGCGCCACGGCGATACTTGCCGTTCCAGGAATGCGTGTACTCGTGCGGCAGCAGGTCACGCATCCATGCCGAGTCATCCCACTCGGTGAAGTAGCCCGGCGCAGCGCTGTTCTCGCTGGAGCGATGATGCTCCAGCCCGATGCCGCCCAGTCGGTCGGTCAATGCCAGCAGGAACTCGTAATGGTCGTAGTGGCGCGCGCCGTACAAGCGGTCAGCCTGCTGCACCAGGGCGCGGTGCGCCTTGATCTGTGCCTCGGTGGGCTTCAGCGACTTCGCTTCATCGGCGAACACGTTCAGGTGCACCGGCGCCTTGGCGCCCGGGTCCAGATCGATGCGCTGGTAATGCTCACCGGCGAACAGCGGCGAATCGACCAGATGGTCGAAAGTGATCGGCTTGAACACCACCGTGTCACCGTCGCGCCGGACTGTTTCGAGCGCGGTGGCATAGCTCCAGCCCTTCGGCAGGGTCACGCTGGCCTGGGCCTGCAGATGGCGTGCATCGACCCCGGCCGGATACAGCGCGTTGGCGTTCCACTGCAGGTTGAGCATTTCCGGCGTCATCACCACGCGGCCCTGGTTGCCGCCCTGCGAGGACAGGAAATCGAACTGCACCACGATCTCGCTGACGCCCTCCGGCACATCGACCTTGAACGCATAGACGTTGTACTGGTCGCGCTGCCAGGCCAGCGGCCTGCCATTGGCCGTGACGCGCAGGCCAGCGAGCTTGTCGATCGGGCCGGTGGGCGAATGATTGCCGGGAATCCACTGCGGGTACAGCAGGGTCATCGGGCCGGGTTTTGCCGGCACGGTGGCGGTCACCTTGAAGATGCGCCGGGCCAGATCGCGCGCGTCCACGTCGATGCGCAGCAGGCCGTGCGCAGCGGCATCGGCCGGCGGCGGGCTCTGCGCCAGCGCGGGTGTGGCCGCCAGCGCGAACAGCACGGACATCACCAGGGCACGGGTCTTCATCGGGCGGCTTCCAACAGCGGAGAATCCTCCGATGCTAGGCCTGTGTGGTGCGCGGCCCCATGGCCAAAGGTCATGGGCGGGCTGCCCATCCGCGCATGCCCAAAAGCGTGCGAACCAAGGTTCGCACCCACCTTGTGCTGGTTTGCACCCACCAGAGCGGTTTCAGTAGATCCACGCCGTGCGTGGACGAGGCCTTTCCCGGTCAGTCGATCAGGCGCAGGCGCAGTTCCTTCGGCAGCGCGAACACCATCGATTCCGGCTCGCCATCAAGCTCGGACACACTGCCGGCGCCCAGTTCGGCCAGGCGCGCAAGCACGCCATCGACCAGCACCTGCGGTGCCGACGCACCGGCGGTGACGCCGACGTGCTGCTTGCCCTGCACCCAGGCCGGGTTGATCTCATGGGCGCCGTCGATCAGGTAGCTCTCGACGCCTTCGCGCCGTGCCAGCTCGCTCAGCCGGTTGGAATTGGAGCTGTTCGGGGACCCGACCACCAGCACCAGATCGCAGCGCTTGGCCAGGTCACGTACCGCGTCCTGCCGGTTCTGCGTGGCGTAGCAGATATCGTCGTTCTTCGGCCCCTGCATGGCCGGGAAGCGCTCGCGCAGGGCGTCGATGATGCCGCGCGTATCGTCCACGGACAGCGTGGTCTGGGTGGTGTAGGCGAAGTTCTCGGGCTGGTTGATCTGCAGCGTGGCGACCTGCTCCACATCCTCCACCAGGTAGATCTGGCCGGTACCGGCTTCCTGGTTCCACTGCCCCATCGTACCTTCCACTTCCGGATGGCCCGCGTGGCCGATCAGCACCACGTCGCGGCCCGCACGGCAATGGCGCGCCACTTCGAAGTGGACCTTGGTGACCAGCGGACAGGTGGCATCGAATACCTTCAGGCCACGACGCTCCGCTTCCAGGCGCACTGCCTGCGATACACCGTGGGCACTGAAGATGACGGTGTTGTTGTCCGGCACCTCGTCCAGTTCCTCGACGAAGATCGCACCGCGCTGCTTCAGATCATCGACCACGAAGCGGTTGTGCACCACCTCATGACGGACGTAGATGGGCGCGCCGAGCGTTTCGATCGCGCGCTTCACGATCTCGATCGCACGATCGACACCGGCACAGAAACCACGCGGGTTGGCGAGCAGCACATCCATCAGTTCAATCTCCCGGCAGCGGCCGGCTTACGGTTTCGGAGTGGCATTATCCGCCTTTTTGGCGGACCTGCCGTCGAACAGGCCGGTCAGGGCGATGCCGATGGCACCGACCACGATGGCCGAGTCGGCGATGTTGAACGCCGGCCAGGTATAGCTGCCAACGTACCACTGGATGAAATCGACGACATGACCGTGCACCTGGCGGTCGATCACGTTGCCGATCGCCCCGCCGATGATCAGCGCATAGGGAACGGCGGCCTTCCAGTTGCCACGGGCGGTGCCACGCAGCCACCATGCCATCAGGCCGCTGATGGCGATCGCCAGCGCCGTGAAGAAATACTTCTGCCAGCCACCGGCGTCGCTGAGGAAACTGAATGCGGCACCGGTGTTGTAGGTGCGATACCAGTTCCAGAAGCCATCGATGACCACCACCGGCTGGAACTCCGGCAGGCTCGACAGGACCCAGGCCTTGGACCACTGGTCCAGGCCGATGATGGCCGCCGACAGCAGCAGCCAGACCAGAGCGTTGGGATGCGGACGGGCGGCGCTCATCAGAACCAGCTCCGAACTTCGCCAGCGCCGTCGATGTTGCTCACGCAACGGCCGCACAGTTCCGGGTGATCGGCATGACTGCCGACGTCGGCGCGGTGATGCCAGCAGCGCACACACTTGGCCTTGGTGGTCGGCTGGGCACTGACGAACACCTCGTCGGTGGTTGCCGGACGCACCTGCACGTCACCGCTGATGAACAGGAAGCGCAGTTCGTCGGCCAGCGGCTGCCAGCGCGCCGCCTGCTCTTCGCTGGCGGCCACGGTGATCTCGGCCTCCAGGGCGGCGCCGATCGCGCCGTTGGCACGCATCGGCTCGAGCACCTTGGCCACCTGCTCGCGCACGGCCAGCAGCTGGTCGAAATCGGCAGCGTTGAGCTGGGCATCCGCCGGCAGCGGCGCCAGGCCCTCGTACCAGGTGGTGAACAGCACGTGGCCGGTGCGCGTGCCCGGCAGGTAGCCCCACAGCTCGTCGGCGGTGAAGGTCAGGATCGGTGCCACCCAGCGGGTGAACGCCTCGGCGATGTGATACATCGCGCTCTGCGCCGAACGGCGACCGTGCGAGTCGGTCGGCATCGTGTACAGGCGGTCCTTGGTGACGTCCAGGTACAGCGAGCCCAGGTCCACGCTGCAGAAGTTCAGCAGCAGCTGCACGATCTCGGCCATGTTGTAGCCGTCGTAGGCCGCCTTGATCTTCTCCTGCAGTTCCCACGCGCGATGCACGATCCAGCGGTCCAGCGCGACCATCTGGTCGAGCGGGCGCAGGTCCCGGGTCGGATCGAAACCGTCCAGGTTGCCGAGCAGGAAGCGCGCGGTGTTGCGCAGGCGACGGTAGGCGTCGGCATTGCGCTTGAGGATTTCCTGCGACAGCGACATCTCGTTGCTGTAGTCGGCCGAGGCGATCCACAGGCGCAGGATGTCCGCGCCCAGCTTGTTCATGATGTCCTGCGGCTCGATGCCGTTGCCCAGCGACTTGGACATCTTGCGACCGTGCTCGTCCACGGTGAAACCGTGGGTGAGGCACTGCTTGTAGGGCGCGCGCCTGTCGATTGCCACGCCGGTCAGCAGCGACGACTGGAACCAGCCGCGGTGCTGGTCCGAGCCTTCCAGGTACAGGTCGGCCGGCTTGCCGAAGCCACGCGCGGCCAGCACGCCTTCATGGGTGACACCCGAGTCGAACCAGACGTCGAGGATGTCGGTGACCTTCTCGTAGTCGACCGCTTCGGCGCCCAGCAGTTCGGTTGCATCCAGCGAGTACCACACGTCGATGCCCTCGGCTTCGACACGGTCGGCAACCTGCTGCATCAGCTCCACCGAGCGCGGGTGGATCTCGCCGGTCTGGCGATGGGTGAACAGTGCGATCGGCACGCCCCAGGTGCGCTGGCGCGAGATCGTCCAGTCCGGACGGCCATCGACCATGCTCTGGATGCGCGCCTTGCCCCAGGCCGGGAACCAGCCGACGGTGTCGATCGCGGCCAGCGCATCGCTGCGCAGGTTGGCCTTGTCCATCGAGATGAACCACTGCGGGGTGGCACGGAACACCACCGGCGTCTTGTGGCGCCAGCAGTGCGGATAGCTGTGGCGGATCGGGTGGAAGGCCAGCAGCGTGCCGTTGTCGCGCAGCACGCCGATGATGGCCTCCTGCGCCTTCCACAGGTGCTGGCCGGCCAGTACCACGTCACCGGCCGGCGGCGTCGATTCCAGGTACACGCCACGGCCATCGATCGGCGTCACCTGGCCGGCGTTGTACGTGTCGAGCAGGCCGTACTTCTGGCTGACCACGTAGTCTTCCTGGCCATGTCCAGGAGCGGTGTGCACCGCACCGGTACCGTCTTCGTCGGACACATGGTCGCCGTTGAGCAGCGGGATCGCGCGCCCGGCATAGAACGGATGCGACAGCAGCTGGTTTTCCAGTGCAGCGCCCGTGGTTTCGCCGTGCAGTACCACCTCCTCGACGCCGTAGCGCTGCAGCGCACGTCCAGCCAGCGCAGCGGCAAGCACCAGCCAGCGGCGCTTGCCGTTGTGCGCCGGACCTTCGGCCAGCACGTAACGGATGTCCGCACCCAGCGACACGGCCAGCGACGCCGGCAGCGTCCACGGCGTGGTGGTCCAGATCGGCACCGCCACGTCCACATCGGCCGGCACGCTCACGCCGAATGCCTGGCCGATGGCCTGCGGATCGCGCGCGGGGTATGCCACGTCGATCGCCGGCGATTCCTTTTCCTGGTATTCGATCTCGGCTTCGGCCAGCGCCGAACCGCAGTCGAAGCACCAGTACACCGGCTTGGCACCCCGCACCAGGTGGCCATTGGCCACCACCTTGGCCAGTGCGCGGATCTCGTTGGCCTCGAAGTCGAAGCTCAGGGTCTTGTACGGGTTGTCCCAGTCACCGGTCACGCCCAGACGCTTGAAGTCCACGCGCTGGATGTCGATCTGCTCCTCGGCGAACTCACGGCACTTCTGCCGGAATTCAACCGCATCGAGCTTCACGCCGACCTTGCCCCACTTCTTTTCCACCGCGATCTCGATCGGCAGGCCGTGGCAGTCCCAGCCGGGCACGTAGGGCGCATCGAAACCGGCCAGGTAGCGCGACTTGACGATGATGTCCTTCAGGATCTTGTTGACCGCGTGGCCCAGGTGGATGCGGCCGTTGGCATACGGCGGGCCGTCGTGCAGCACGAACAGCGGGCGGCCGGCGGCGTTGTCGCGCAACTGCTGGTAGAGCCCCTGCTCCTCCCACCGCGCCAGGATGCCCGGCTCGCGCTTGGGCAGGTCGCCGCGCATCGGGAAATCGGTGGCTGGCAGGTTCAGGGTGGTCTTGTAGTCCTGGCTCACGCAGTGGCTCGCAATCTATGTTCGGAAAGGATGGCGCGCGCCTGCTCGGCGTCGCGGTGCATCTGGTCGGTCAGTGCCGCCAGATCATTGAACTTCTCTTCGTCACGCAGCTTGGCGACGAATTCAACGTCGATGTGGCGACCGTACAGGTCACCCTGGAAATCGAACAGGTGGGCTTCCAGCAGCGGCTCCACGCCCTCCACCGTCGGCCGCGTGCCGAAGCTGGACACCGACGGCCAGGGCTGGTCGAACACACCGTGCACCCAGGTCGCGTAGATGCCCGACAACGCCGGGGTCTTGGGGAAACGCAGGTTGGCGGTCGGGAAGCCCAGCGTGCGGCCGAGCTGGCGACCACGCACCACGCGCCCGCTGATCGCGTAGGGGCGACCGAGCAGATCGCCGGCCCGGGCGAAATCGCCGGACTGCAGCAGCTGGCGGATGCGGGTACTGGAAATGCGCTCGCCGTGCAGGTCGACCGCCTCGATCTCGCCCGCGCTGAAGCCCAGCTCGCCACCCAGCTTCTGCAGCAGGGCCAGATCACCGCGGCGACGGTTGCCGAAGCAGAACTCCGGCCCGATCCACACTTCGCGGGCATTCAGTCGCCGCACCAGCAGCTGGCGGACGAAGGTTTCGGCCGGCATCGCCGCCATCGCTGCATCGAAGCGCAGCAGCCCCACCGCGTCCACCCCCAGCTCGCGCAGCATCTCGACCTTGCTGCGTGCCAGCGTCAGGCGCGGTGGTGGTGTGCCCTGGGCGAAGAACTCACGGGGCAACGGTTCGAACGCCACGGCCACCGCAGCCACGCCCAAGGCGCGCGCGCGCGCAACGGCATGCCGCACCAGTGCACGATGCCCCAGATGGAGGCCGTCGAATGCACCGATGCAGACCACGCTTCCGTTGGGGAACAGCTCCCCGCCCTCGACGCTTCTGAACAGCCTGCTCATCAACTCCCGTTCCGGCCCACCCGGGGCCGCCGCTTCAATGGTGTAACCCTGAAGTATAGCCGCCGCAGGCGACGATCAATGCCCGCGCAGGTCGCGCGGGCGGAAGCCCATGGCCAGCATCGCCAGCAGATAGGTCAGGCCACCGCCCCCCACCAGCAGGATCAGGCCGCCGATCCGGTGCCATTTATCCATGCCGGTGAAGGCCGGCATCCAGTACAGCAGGGCCAGCAGCACGCCGACCATGCACGCGCAGGCCACCAGCAGCCGCACGAGGTAGCTGCCCCAGCCCGGCAGGCGCTGGTAGACATCGGTCTTGCCCAGCCAGTACCACAGCAGGCCCAGGTTCAGGTAACTGGACAACGCACTGGCAATGCCCAGCGCCAGATGCAGGCCGGGCTGCTTGCCGATGGCCGTCATTACACCCTGCGCCTTCAGCGCGTCCGGCACCATCACCTGATACAGCACGGCCAGCAGGACGAAGTTGAACACCATGTTGGCCACCAGCGCGGCCACGCCGGCACGTACCGGGGTGCGGGTATCCTGGCGGGCATAGAAGGCCGGCAGGACCACCTTCAACAGGGCGAACGCGGGCAGGCCGAAGCTCAGGCCATACACCGACAGCGCGGTCATGCGGGTGTCGAAGGCGGTGAACTGGCGGTACTGGAACAGCGTGGCGATCAGCGGTTCAGCCAGCAGCACCAGGCCCAGCATGGCCGGCACCGAGATCAGCAGGGTCATGCGCAGGCCCCAGTCGAGCGAGCGCGAGAAGCCCTCGCGGTCGGTGCTGACGTGGTGGCGGGCCAACGCCGGCAGGATCACCGTGCCCAGGGCCACGCCGAACACCCCCAGCGGCAACTCCAGGAAGCGGTCGGCCAGGGACAGCCAGGACTGCGAGCCGTCCGTCAGCTTGGCGGCGATCAGGGTGTCCAGCAGCAGGTTGATCTGCGCCACCGAGGAACCGAACAGGGTCGGCACCATCAGGGTCAGCACCTTGCGCACACCCGGGTGGTTCCAGCCCCAGCGCGGCAGGGTCAGCAGATTGATGCCCTTGAGCGAGGGCAGCTGGAACAGCAGCTGCAGGATACCGGCCGCCAGCACGGCCCAGCCCAGCGCCAGGATCTGCTTTTCCGGGGTGCCGCCGAGTTGCGGCGCCAACCACAGCGCGCCGGCGATCATGCACAGGTTGAGGATGACCGGGGTCAGCGCCGGCATCGCGAAGCGCTGGAAGCTGTTCAGCGCCCCGCCGGCCAGCGCGGTGAGCGAGACGAACAACAGGAACGGGAAGGTCAGGCGGAACAGATCGACCAGCAGGGTCTGTTTGACCGGGTCGGTATCAGCGCCACTTGAGAACACCACCGCCAGCTGGGGAGCGAAGATCAACGCCAGCGCGGTGACCACCAGCAGCGTCCCGCCCAAGGTGCCCGCCACGCGTGACATCAGTTCGCGCAGTTCGGTGTGGCTGCGGGTCTCCTTCACCTCGGTGAACACCGGCACGAAGGCGGTGGCGAAGGAGCCTTCGGCGAACAGGCGACGCAGGAAATTGGGTACCCTGAACGCCACCCAGAACGCATCGGTGACCGCATTGGTGCCGAACGTGGTGGTGATCACCTGGTCCCGGACAAGTCCGAGCACCCGCGAGACCATGGTCATGCTGCTGAACGACAGCAGGCCCCGCAACATCTTCGGTGAACTCACTCAACGTCCCTCTTGACAATCGACTTGACGTACATTTCCCGCGCCATCATACTAGCCAGCTTGCTGTTCCCATAACACCGATTTTTTCAGGAAACCACCACCGTGGCCAATATCAAGTCCGCCAAGAAGCGCGCCAAGCAGACCGTCGTGCGCAACGCGCGCAACGTGGCTCAGCGCTCGATGCTGCGCACCGCTGTCAAGAAAGTGATCAAGGCGCTGGACGCCAACGATGCCGCCGGCGCCGAAGCCGCCTTCGCCGTTGCCCAGCCGATCCTGGATCGCTTCAGCGCGCGTGGCCTGATCCACAAGAACAAGGCTGCTCGCCACAAGAGCCGCCTGAACGACCGCATCAAGGCCCTCAAGGCCGCCTGATCCGGTTGCCGCCGGGGCTGCCGTCCCGGCGACACGCAAAAGCCCGGCTCCGGCCGGGTTTTTTGTTGCCTGCACTCCGCCGCCTCCCCGTTTTCCGTAGAGCCGAGCCCATGCTCGGCTGCTGCCTGCATCGCAACCAACAAAAAACCCGGCCGAAGCCGGGCTTTTCTGGCGGGAGCCACAACGCCCTTACTGCGCGTTGCGGGCCTCCAGCTCCTCTTCCTTCTGCCGATCGAAGAAGGCCATGATCCGGCTCATGATCGGGAAGGTACCTTCGCGCCCCAGGGCGGAAACCAGGAACCAGGGCTCCTTCCAGCCCAGCTCGGCCACGATCTGTTCGGCCGCCGCCTTGGCCTCGTCCTCGAACATCAGGTCAGCCTTGTTCAGCACCAGCCAGCGCGGCTTTTGCAGCAGTTCCGGATCGTGCTTTTCCAGCTCGCGCTCGATCGCGCGCACCTGCTCGACCGGGGAGATGCCTTCCACGCCCCCCTCCATCGGCGAGATGTCCACCAGGTGCAGCAGCAGGCGGGTGCGCTGCAGGTGGCGCAGGAACTGCGCGCCCAGGCCGGCACCGTCGGCCGCGCCCTCGATCAGGCCCGGAATGTCGGCAATCACGAAGCTGCGGTAGTTCTCGACCTTCACCACGCCCAGATTCGGGTACAGCGTGGTGAACGGGTAGTCGGCCACCTTCGGCGTCGCCGCCGAGACAGCGCGGATCAGGGTGCTCTTGCCGGCATTGGGGAAGCCCAGCAGGCCGACGTCGGCCAGCAGCTTCAGTTCCAGCTTCAGCGTCCGCTCTTCGCCCGGCTCGCCCGGTAGCGCCTGGCGCGGCGAACGGTTGGTCGAGCTCTTGAAGTGCATGTTGCCCAGGCCGCCCCTGCCGCCCTTGGCCACCAGCAGGCGGTCGTTGTGCTGGGTCAGGTCGCCGATGATTTCATCGGTGGCGACGTTGATGACCACGGTGCCGACCGGCACGGTGATGGTCAGATCTTCGCCACCCTTGCCGTAGGCCTGCCGGCCCATGCCGTTCTCGCCGCGCTGCGCCCTGAAGATGCGGTCATGGCGGAAGTCGACCAGGGTGTTCAGGTTTTCGTCGGCGCGGATGTACACGCTGCCGCCCGCACCGCCGTCGCCGCCGTCCGGGCCGCCGAGCGGAATGAACTTCTCGCGACGGAAGCCAATGCAGCCGTTGCCGCCGTTGCCGGCGAACACTTCGATTTCTGCTTCGTCTACCAGTTTCATTGTTTCGATGCCTGCGATGGGCGCGGCCAACCTGCCGTCGCCTTGAATGTAATGCCAGCCGATGGCGGGCAACCCGGCGCAGCCGGTCTTGCTTTTACTCTAACGAAAAGCCCCGCCGAAGCGGGGCTCTTCATGCAGCATTCCCATGCCGGGGCACGGGTGCCGGCGGATGCCTGGATCAGGCTTCGGCCGAGACGATGCTGACGGTGCGACGCTTCTTCGGACCCTTGACCGAGAACTCCACCTTGCCGTCCACGAGGGCGAACAGGGTGTGGTCACGGCCCAGGCCGACGCCGGAACCCGGGTGGAACTGGGTGCCGCGCTGGCGCACGATGATGTTGCCTGCTTCGATGGCCTGGCCGCCGAAGATCTTGACGCCGAGGTACTTCGGGTTGGAGTCGCGACCGTTGCGCGAGGAGCCTACGCCCTTTTTATGTGCCATGACTGCTTCTCCTGATGCTTAGCCGGCGATGCCGGTGATCTCGATTTCGGTGTAGTACTGACGGTGACCCTGGCGCTTCATGTGGTGCTTGCGGCGACGGAACTTGATGATCCGGACCTTGTCAGCACGACCCTGGGACAGAACCTTGGCGGTGACGGCGGCGCCCTTCAGCGCATCGCCCAGCTTCACGCCATCGCTGTCGCCCAGCATCAGGATGTTGTCGAACTTGATCTCGCTGCCGACTTCGACTTCGAGCTTTTCAACGCGGAGCTTTTCGCCCTGCGCCACGCGGTATTGCTTACCGCCGGTGACCAGTACTGCGTACATGACCAGGCCTTCCTCTGTAGTTATTGTGGTCTGAGCTGCCGCCATCGAGGGCGGACAGGAGCGGAATTGTACGCAGATCAACGGCCGCGGGTCAAGTCAACCCCTGAACGGCCTGGGGGGCCCGGCCGGAACGGGGTCAGATCCCTTTTCACGTTGTGAAAAGGGATCTGACCCCCACCTGTCGGCCTGTCTCAGAAGGTGAGACACCGGGCTGGCATTGTCGCCCATTGCCCCCATCTGGTCACCTCGGTAGGCTGACCGATTGCCGTTCCCTGCTGGCCCGGCACCCAGCCAACGCCCCCACAACCGGATTCCCCATGGCGATGGATTTCATCCGCATCCGCGGCGCGCGGACGCACAACCTGAAGAACCTCGACCTCGACCTGCCCCGCGACAAGCTGATCGTGATCACCGGCCTGTCCGGCTCGGGCAAGTCGTCGCTGGCTTTCGACACGATCTACGCCGAAGGCCAGCGTCGCTACGTCGAGTCGCTGTCGGCCTACGCCCGGCAGTTCCTGAGCGTGATGGAGAAACCGGACCTGGACCACATCGAGGGCCTGTCTCCGGCGATCTCGATCGAGCAGAAGTCGACGTCGCACAACCCGCGCTCGACGGTCGGCACGATCACCGAGATCTACGACTACCTGCGCCTGCTGTACGCCCGCGTCGGCACGCCGCGCTGCCCCGACCACGGCTATCCGCTGGAAGCGCAGACGGTCAGCCAGATGGTCGACCAGGTGCTGACGCTGGACCCGGAACAGCGCTACATGCTGCTGGCCCCGGTGATCCGCGATCGCAAGGGCGAACACGCGCAGGTATTCGACCAGCTGCGCGCACAGGGCTTCGTGCGCGTGCGCGTGGATGGCGAGCTGCATGAGATCGACGCGGTGCCGCCGCTGGCGCTGCGCCAGAAGCACACCATCGAGGCGGTGATCGACCGCTTCCGCCCGCGCGAGGACATCAAGCAGCGCCTGGCCGAGAGCTTCGAGACCGCGCTGAAACTCGGCGACGGCATGGCCTCGGTGCAGAGCCTGGACAACACCGCCAGCGCGCCGACCCTGTTCTCCTCCAAATACTCCTGCCCGGTCTGCGATTACTCGCTGCCGGAGCTGGAACCGCGCCTGTTCTCGTTCAACGCGCCGATGGGCGCCTGCCCCGGTTGTGATGGCCTGGGCATGGCCGAATTCTTCGATCCCTCGCGCGTGGTCGTGCATCCCGAGCTGTCCCTGGCCGCCGGCGCAGTGCGTGGCTGGGACCGTCGCAATGCGTACTATTTCCAGCTGATCGCCTCGCTGGCACGTCACTACAAGTTCGACGTCGATGCCGCCTGGAACTCGCTGCCGGCCAAGGTGCAGCAGGCCGTGCTGTATGGCAGCGGCGAGGACGCAATCACGTTCACCTACTTCACCGAAGCCGGCGGCCGCACCCAGCGCAAGCACCGCTTCGAGGGCATCATTCCCAACCTGGAACGCCGCTACAAGGAAACCGAGTCGGCGGCCGTGCAGGAGGAGCTCGGCAAGTACATCAGCGAGCGCGCCTGCCCCGAGTGCAACGGTGCCCGCCTGAACAAGGCTGCGCGCAACGTGTTCGTGGCCGACCGGCCGCTGCCGGACCTGGTGGTGCTGCCGATCGACGAAGCCCTGAAGTTCTTCAGCGAACTGAGCCTGCCGGGCTGGCGTGGCGAGATCGCCTCGAAGATCGTCAAGGAGATCGGCGAACGCCTGGGCTTCCTGGTCGACGTGGGCCTGGACTACCTCACTCTGGAGCGCAAGGCCGATACCCTCTCCGGTGGCGAGGCACAGCGCATCCGCCTGGCCAGCCAGATCGGTGCCGGCCTGGTCGGCGTGATGTACGTGCTCGACGAGCCGTCGATCGGCCTGCACCAGCGCGACAACGAACGCCTGCTGGGCACCCTCACCCGCCTGCGCGACCTCGGCAACACGGTGATCGTGGTCGAGCATGACGAAGATGCGATCCGCCTGGCCGACTACGTGCTGGACATCGGCCCGGGCGCGGGCGTGCACGGTGGCGAGATCGTCGGCCAGGGCACCCTGCAGGACATCCTGGATGCACCCCGTTCGCTGACGGGCCAGTACCTGTCCGGCAAGCGCTCGATCGAGATCCCGGCGCGCCGGCACCGGCCGAATCCGAAGATGACCCTGCATCTGCGCGGCGCCAGCGGCAACAACCTGAAGGGGGTGGACCTGTCGATTCCCTCGGGCCTGCTGACCTGCGTGACCGGCGTGTCCGGCTCGGGCAAGTCGACGCTGATCAATGACACCCTGTTCTCGCTGGCCGCCAACGAGATCAACGGCTCCTCGCACCCGGTCGCCCCGTACAAGGAGATCGATGGCCTGGACCTGTTCGACAAGGTCGTGGACATCGACCAGTCGCCGATCGGCCGCACCCCGCGCTCGAACCCGGCCACCTACACCGGCCTGTTCACCCCGCTGCGCGAGCTGTTCGCACAGGTGCCCGAAGCGCGTGCGCGTGGTTATTCACCGGGTCGTTTCAGCTTCAACGTGCGTGGCGGACGCTGCGAGGCGTGCCAGGGTGATGGCCTGATCAAGGTCGAGATGCACTTCCTGCCGGACGTGTACGTGCCCTGCGATGTCTGCCACGGCAAGCGCTACAACCGCGAAACGCTGGAGATCCTGTACAAGGGCTTCAACATCAACGATGTGCTGGAAATGACCGTCGAAGATGCGCTGAAGCTGTTCGAGCCCGTGCCGTCGATCGCGCGCAAGCTGGAAACGCTGGTGGATGTCGGCCTGAGCTACATCAAGCTGGGGCAGAGCGCGACCACGCTGTCCGGTGGTGAAGCGCAGCGCGTGAAGCTGTCCAAGGAGCTGTCGCGCCGCGATACCGGCCGCACCCTGTACATCCTCGATGAACCGACCACCGGCCTGCACTTCCACGACATCGAAGCGCTGCTGGGCGTGCTGCACAAGCTGCGCGACGAAGGCAACACGGTGGTGGTGATCGAGCACAACCTCGATGTGATCAAGACCGCCGACTGGATCGTCGACCTGGGGCCGGAAGGCGGCCACCGGGGTGGCACCATCCTGGTCACCGGCACGCCGGAAGACGTGGCCGCCTGCCCGCAGTCGTACACCGGGCAGTTCCTGGCACGCATGCTGCCGTCCACCAGTGCGCGCCCGGAGCAGCCGGCCGCCGTGGCCAACAAGCCCGACGCCCGGCCGCCGCGCAAGGTGAAGCCGGAGAAGGTGGCGAAGAAGGCCGTGGCCGCCAAGAGCACCGGCAAGGCCAGCAAGAGCACGACCAAGAAGAAGGACGCCTGATGAGCAGCGAACACAAGATCCTGGCCCGCATCCCGATCAGCGTGCGCTGGCGCGACATGGACAGCATGGGCCATGTGAACAACGCCAAGTACATCTCCTACCTGGAGGAAGCGCGCGTGCGCTGGATGCTGGGAGTGGAAGGCGTGTCGATGACCGACCGCATCGCGCCGGTGGTGGCCGCGACCAACGTCAACTACCGGCTGCCGATCGTGTGGCCCAACGACATCCTGGTCGAACTGTTCGTCGAGCGCCTGGGCAACAGCAGCGTCACCATCGGTCATCGCATCGTCGACCAGCAGGACGAGTCGAAGCTGTACTCCGATGGCAACGTGGTGGTGGTCTGGATGGATACCCAGACCGGCAAAAGCGCGCCGCTGCCGGACGCGATCCGCAGCGCATCGAGCTGATGCACTGCGGGTGGGTGCCGACCCGGGTCGGCCCCACCCCGCCGGGCATGGCCCGGCGCTACCGACGCCGGTCCGACCCTGATGCCCGGCGGAACGGGCGCTGCATCATGGAGCGGCCTTGCGTACCGTCAGCGTTGCGCTGGCGGTGCCACCGCCCTCCAGCTGCAACTGCAGCGGCACGACCTGCCCTTCCTTCAAAGCTCTCTCGCCTTCCATCAGCATCAGGTGCAGGCCACCGGGCTTGAGCTCGGTGCGCGCCCCGGCTGCAATCGGCAGCCGTTCGACTTCGCGCATCCGGCTGACACCGTCGACCACGGTGGTCTCGTGCAGTGACACGTCGCCGAAGGCCCTGCTGCCCGCGCCCACCACCGTCACCGGCGCTGCGCAGCGGTTCACGATCGTCCCGTAACCCGCCGTCATCGGCATGGCCGGGTTCGGCGGCAGGCGCACCCAGCCCTGCTCCACCGTCACACAGCGTGATTCCGCCGCCGCTGCTGCGGACGCACACAGAAGCAACAGTACGCCAACGAATGGTTTGGTTATCATCGCCCACGTTCCTTCTTCGCAACGAGACCGCAGCATGACGACGCTCATCGAGGTGATCAACCATGGTCCCATCCGCGAACTGCGCCTGGCGCGGCCGCCGGTCAATGCGCTGGACACCGACCTGTGCCGGCAGCTGATCCACGCCGTCGAGCAGGCCATGGCCGACGATGCGCACGGCATCGTGCTGTCCGGCAGCGAGCGCGTGTTCACCGGCGGCATGGACGTGCCACACCTGCTCTCCCACGGCGATGACAAGCACAAGCTGCTGGATACCTGGAATGCCTTCTTCGGCGCGGTACGTACGCTGGCCGAGAGCCGCATCCCGGTGGTCGCCGCGATCACCGGCCACGCCCCTGCCGGCGGTTGCGTGCTCGCCCTGTGCTGCGATTACCGGGTGATGGCGCGCAGCGCCGACCCGGCACGCCCGTATGCCATCGGACTGAACGAGGTGCAGGTCGGCCTGATCGCACCGGAAGGCATCCAGCGCCTGCTGCGCCGTACCGTCGGCGTGCACCGCGCGGGGGTGCTGCTCACCACCGGCGCCCTGGTGCCGGCCGAGCAGGCGCTGCAGATCGGCCTGGTCGACGAACTGGCCGAGGGCGATCTGGTGGTCGCCCGCGCCGTGGCCTGGCTGCAGAACCTGCTCAGGCAGCCGCGGCAGCCGATGCTGCTGACCCGCGCCGTGGCCCGCAATGACCTGCACGAAGCGCTGCACCCGGACCTGATCCAGCTGGACCGGTTCGTAGAGGCCTGGTTCGCCCCGGACGCACAGAATGCCCTGCAGGCGCTGGTGGCGCGGCTGGGCAAGTAGGCGGTCGTGCTGGCCAGCGGCCGGCACGACCGAAGTTGGGGCATCGCGTGGCATCGGGGTCAGATCCCTTTCGCCAGGCGAAAGGGATCTGACCCCTGACCGGTATAATCGGTCCTTCTTCACTGCTGTGGCCGCCCCCTTGAACGACACGCCCGAACCCGTCGTCTCCGAGCTGATCGACCTGCTCACCCTGGAGCGGCTGGAGGACAACCTGTTCCGCGGACAAAGCCGCGACATCGGCACCAAGTACGTGTTCGGCGGGCAGGTGTTGGGCCAGGCGCTGGCCGCCGCCCAGGCCACGGTCGACAACGGGCGCCATGTGCATTCGCTGCACGCGTATTTCCTGCGGGCCGGCAACATCGACCATCCGATCGTCTATGACGTGGACCGCACCCGCGATGGCGGCAGCTTCTCCGTGCGCCGGGTGACCGCGATCCAGCATGGCAAGGTGATCTTCTTCTGTGCTGCCTCGTTCCAGCAGGCGGAGACCGGTGCCGAGCACCAGCACAAGATGCCCGAAGTGCCGCAACCGGAAGACATCGAGCCGAACCGCCCGTTGCCGGCCGAAGTGCTGGAGCGGCTGCCGATCAAAGTGCAGCGCTGGCTCTCGCGCGGTGGCCCGTTCGAGTTCCGCCACGTCTATCCCCGCGACGAACTGAATCCGCCCAAGCGCCCGCCCTATCACCAGGTCTGGATGCGGTTGAGCGAACCGGTCGGCGATGCCCCCGAGCTGCACCAGGCGCTGCTGGCCTACGCGTCCGACTTCCATCTGCTGGGCACGGCAACCTTCCCGCACGGTATCAGCTACTACCATCCGCACGTGCAGATGGCCTCGCTCGACCACGCGATCTGGTTCCACCGCCCGTTCCGCGCCGACGACTGGCTGCTCTATTCGCTGGACAGCCCCAGTGCGCAGGATTCGCGCGGCCTCGCCCGCGGCCAGTTCTTCACCCGCAATGGCGTGCTGGTGGCCAGCACGGCACAGGAGGGCCTGATCCGCGTGGTTCCCGACCAGACTGCAGCGGCCGCCGTGCCGGCCAAGGACTGATCCGATGCGTCAGATCTTCAGCAGCCAGCGTGTGGAAACCGTCGAGGGCGTGGCCGAGCTCCTGCGCAGCCATGGCATCGAAGTGAAGGTGACCAATGGGCGCTCGTACAAGACCCGGCGGCGCGGCCAGTTCAGCTATACCGACCTGGGCAATACGCAGGGCTATCCAGCGGTCTGGATCGTGCGCGCCGACGACCAGCCGCGTGCGCGCGACATCCTGCGCGATGCACGCCTGCTCGATACCACCCGCCGCGACCATCCCACGGCCGAGTTCGCGTTCCGCGACACGCCGGATGCCGGCAGCGGCGGGCGCAGCTGGGCCTGGCGGATCCGCATCGCACTGCTGGTGGTGATCGCTGGCGTGGCGCTGGTGATCGGCCTGCGCCACCGCGGTGGCCCGGCCCCCGCAGCACCCGCCCCCGCCCCACAGGCCCAGCCGCAGCAGACGCAGCCGGCCCCGCAGGCGCCGCAGGAAGAGGAAGAAGTCCGCGTCCGCATCCATCCGTCGACGTAACGACACCGGTAGCGGGGGGGGGGGGGGGGGGGGGGGGGGGGGGGGGGGGGGGGGGGGGGGGGGG
>NZ_JBWJPF010000034.1:0-27484 GCF_056393265.1 Stenotrophomonas sp. Steno-C15 | reverse complement strand
CCCCGCACTCCGACACCGCCCCGCCACCCCACGGACAGCGCGCTTTTGACGTTGAATCTGACGTTGCCCTGGCTCGTAGCAGGTGCAGGGCGCAGCCCTGCCGCCCCCCTTGCCCTGCTTAGAACGGAGTGGCGGACTCGAACGCCAGCACGTCGCCCGTCACCGGGTGGGTGAAGTGCAGGCTGCGCGCATGCAGATGCACGCGCTGCGCCGGTGCGGCGCCATACAGCACATCGCCGACGATCGGATGACCCAGGCTGGCCATGTGCAGGCGCAACTGATGGCTGCGCCCGGTCACCGGCTCCAGCGCCACGCGCGTGCGCTGCGCTTCAACATCGCGGGCCAGCACGCGCCAGCGCGTCAGCGCCGGCTTGCCGTGTTCATGGTCGACCTTCTGTTTCGGCCGGTTCGGCCAGTCCACGATCAGCGGCAGATCCACTTCACCGGCATCACCTTCGATCACACCCTGCACGACGGCTTCGTAACACTTGCCCACCCTGCGCTGCTCGAACTGCATCGACAACGCGGCCTGCGTCGTCTTGCCCCGTGCATGCAGCAGCAGACCGGAGGTGACCTGGTCCAGCCGATGCACGGTCAGCGCGTCCGGGTACAGCACCTGCAGGCGGGCCACCACGCAGTCCTGGTTCTCCGCGCTACGGCCAGGCACGGACAGCAGGCCAGCGGGCTTTTCCACCACCAGCAGCGCGTCATCGATGTAATGCAGGTGGATCATGCGGTTCTGCAGAACTCCATATGAAAACGGGGAAGCCGAAGCTTCCCCGTTTCTGTCAGCTGCGTGCCGGCCAGACCGGCACCCGCGGCATCAGCCCAGCAGGTGGGCAACGCCGGCGCGTTCTTCTTCCAGCTCGGCCAGGGTCTTGTCGATGTACTTCTGGCTGAAGTCGTCGATCGGCAGATCCTTGACCAGGGTGTACTTGCCGTTCTCGGTGGTCACGGCGAAGCCGAAGATCACGCCTTCCGGGATGCCGTAGGAACCATCGGACGGCACGCCCATGGTGACCCACTTGCCGTTGCTGCCCAGCACCCAGTCACGCACGTGGTCGATCGCGGCATTGGCCGCCGAAGCCGCCGAGGACGAGCCACGGGCTTCGATGATCGCCGCGCCGCGCTTGCCGACGGTCGGAATGAAGGTGTTGGCATTCCACTCCTGGTCGTTGATCGCATCAGCGATCGAAGCACCATCGGCGGTGGCGAAACGGTAGTCCGGGTACATGGTCGGGCTGTGGTTGCCCCACACCACCAGCTTTTCCATGCCACCGACCGGCTTGCCGAGCTTGGCCGACAGCTGGCTCAGGGCACGGTTGTGGTCCAGGCGCAGCATGGCGGTGAAGTTTTCCGGCTTCAGGTCCGGTGCCGACTTCATGGCGATGTAGGCGTTGGTGTTGGCCGGGTTGCCGACCACCAGCACCTTCACGTCACGGCTGGCGACCTTGTTCAGCGCCGCGCCCTGCGCGGTGAAGATCTTGGCGTTTTCCAGCAGCAGGTCCTTGCGCTCCATGCCCGGGCCGCGCGGACGCGCGCCGACCAGCAGGGCGATGTCGGCATCCTTGAACGCCACTTCAGCGTCGTCGGTGCCGACCATGCCGGCCAGCAGCGGGAAGGCGCAGTCTTCCAGTTCCATCATCACGCCCTTCAGGGCGGCCTGGGCCTTGTCCACCGGCAGCTCCAGCAGCTGCAGGATGACCGGCTGGTCCTTGCCCAGCATTTCGCCGGAGGCGATGCGGAACAGCAGGGCATAGCCGATCTGGCCGGCGGCGCCGGTCACGGCAACACGAACGGGTGCTTTCATGGGGGTTTCCTCTTGCTTGCAAGCGTTTGATGGGACGCCGCGGGCGTGGCCCGGCGGGCCTGGCAGGCGGCGGAGAACAGGGAAACGGCCACCCGTGGGTGGCCGTCTCGGAAGGGGGTCAGGCGGCGAGGATCTTGTTCCACTCGGCCACGCGGTCGGCCTGTGCGGCCAGCGCGGCGTCGACGTCGCCTTCCAGGGTGATCGAATGGATCACGTCGCCCTGCTTGACCGAATCGACGATGGCCTGGCCTTCCAGAACCTTGCCGAACACGGTGTGGCGGCCATCCAGCCAATCGGTCTTGATGTGGGTGATGAAGAACTGGCTGCCATTGGTGTTCGGGCCGGCATTGGCCATCGACAGCGAGCCGACCTCATGCTTCACGCCGTTCTTCTCGTCTTCGAACTTGTAGCCCGGGCCACCGGTACCACGGCCCTGCGGGCAACCGCCCTGGATCATGAAGTCGGCGATCACGCGGTGGAAGATCAGGCCGTCATAGAAGCCGTGCTTGACCAGGTTCACGAAGTTGGCAACGGTCAGCGGCGCCTTGTCAGCGAACAGCTCGACCTTGATCGGGCCCTGGGTGGTGTCGAAAGTGGCGATGAGGGACATGAAGATCCTTGTTGCAAAGGGAAAGGCGTCTAGCCACCTAGTTTACACCCGGCACGTGGCGGCGGCGGCTTCGACCATCGGCGCAGGGCGACGCTTCAGGCTTTGGAGGGTCGCCGCCGGCGGGGCCCCGACGGCCAGCTGAATGGGGCTCCCGGGCGAGCCGGAATCCAGCTTTTCGCGAATCGTCAAGTTCGACGTATAATGTTGGACTTCTTTTTCCAAATCCGGCGCCGACTGGCCCCCTTTCGTATGTCCATCGAAAATCTTCGCAACATCGCCATCGTCGCCCACGTCGACCATGGCAAGACCACCCTGGTCGACCAGCTGCTGAAGCAGTCCGGCACCCTGTCCGAGCGTACCGTCCTCGCCGAGCGCGTGATGGACAGCAACGACCAGGAAAAGGAACGCGGCATCACCATCCTGGCCAAGAACACGGCCATCACCTGGGAAGACAAGAAGACCGGCATCAAGAACCGGATCAACATCGTCGACACCCCCGGCCACGCCGACTTCGGCGGTGAGGTCGAGCGCGTGCTGTCGATGGTCGACACCGTGCTGATCCTGGTCGACGCGATGGACGGCCCGATGCCGCAGACCCGCTTCGTCACCCAGAAGGCCTTCGCGATGGGCTTCAAGCCGATCGTGGTGGTCAACAAGATCGACCGTCCGGGCGCGCGTCCGGACTGGGTGATCGACCAGGTGTTCGATCTGTTCGACAAGCTCGGCGCGACCAACGAGCAGCTGGACTTCCCGATCGTCTACGCGTCGGCCCTGAACGGCTATGCCGGCCTGGAAGACACCGTCCGCGATGGCGACATGACCCCGCTCTACGAAGCGATCATGAAGCACGCGCCGAAGCCCGAAGTGGATCCGGAAGGTGCCTTCCAGATGCGCATCAGCCAGCTGGACTACAACAACTTCGTGGGCGTGATCGGCATCGGCCGCATCCAGCGTGGCACCCTGAAGAAGAACATGCAGGTCACGGTGATCGATCGTGAAGGCAAGAAGCGCAACGGCAAGGTCGCGCAGGTGCTGGGCTTCCTGGGCCTGGAGCGCATCGAGCAGGACACCGCTGAAGCCGGCGACATCGTGGCGATCTCGGGCATTCCGGAGCTGACCATCTCCGACACCCTCTGCCACCCGGACACCCCCGAAGCGCTGCCGGCGCTGACCGTGGACGAGCCGACCATCTCGATGACCTTCCAGGTCAACAACTCGCCGTTCGCGGGCAACAAGGACCTGTCCGGTGGCAAGTTCCTGACCAGCCGCCAGATCAAGGACCGCCTGGACCGTGAAAAGGTCCACAACGTGGCGCTGAAGGTCGAACAGCTGGAGGACGCCGACAAGTTCCTGGTCTCCGGCCGTGGCGAACTGCACCTGTCGGTGCTGATCGAGAACATGCGTCGTGAAGGCTACGAACTGGCCGTGTCGCGTCCGGAAGTGATCATCAAGGAAATCGACGGCCAGCAGATGGAGCCGATCGAACAGCTGGTGGTGGACGTGGAAGAAGTGCACCAGGGCGGCGTGATGGAAAAGCTGGGCACCCGCAAGGGCCAGCTGAAGAACATGGAACCGGACGGCAAGGGCCGCGTGCGCCTGGAATACTCGATCCCGGCCCGTGGCCTGATCGGCTTCCAGAACGAATTCAAGACCCTGACCCAGGGTTCGGGCCTGCTGTTCCACGTGTTCGACCATTACGGTCCGAAGGAACAGGGCGCAATCGCCAAGCGCATCAACGGCGTCATGATCGCCAACGCCCCAGGCGTGACTCCGGCCTACTCCCTGGGCCCGCTGCAGGAACGCGGCAAGCTGTTCGCTGCTGAAGGCGACAATGTGTATGAAGGCCAGCTGGTCGGCATCCACTCCAAGGACAACGACCTGACCGTCAACGCCATCAAGACCAAGCCGCTGACCAACATGCGCGCTTCGGGCAAGGACGATGCGATCCAGCTGACCCCGGCGATCAAGTACTCGCTGGAACAGGCATTGGACTTCATCGAGGACGACGAGCTGGTCGAGATCACTCCGAAGGAAATCCGCCTGCGCAAGAAGTTCCTGACCGAAAGCGACCGCAAGAAGGCTTCGCGCGGCGGCTGAGCCGGACCGTGAGCCAGAGCGGCTACAACCCGGATCCACACCGGCATCCGGGCCTCCACGTCATCGCCCTGCTCGAAGCGAGCAAGGCGGTGCTGGCGTTGCTGGCTGCGACCGGGCTTGAAGTGCTCGGTCCGCAGCCGCTCCGCGATGGGGTCAATGCCCTGATCCGGCGTTTCAGCCTGGACCCGGATCACGGCACCCTGCCCTCCCTCCTGAACATGATCAATCCCGACGCCGTGCACCTGGCGGCGGCGGCGATGATCGGCTACGGCCTGCTGCACCTGGTGGAAGCCTGGGGCCTCTGGCGGGCCAGGGCCTGGGCCTCCTGGCTGGGCTGCCTGACCGCCGCGCTGTATCTGCCCTTCGATGTCTTCGCCATCGTCCGCCACCCCGGCTGGCCCTCCTGGACGATCCTGGCGATCAACCTGCTCGTGGTCTACGTCCTGGCCCGCGACCTGCGCAAGCGCCACCACTGAGCAGCAGCTACACTGGGCATTGGAGCCGACCAAGCCGCCCCATGCGCCCGTCCTTGCCGCCTCTGCTGACCTGCCTGCTCATCGCGCTGCCCGCGTTGTTCATTGTTGGCTGCAGCCCGGCCACGACCAGCGCCCACGCCGCCGAACCCGCGAGCCGCAACGTGCCCTTCCCCTACGCCGAGACCGACCTGGCCGACCTGCAGGCGCGCATGGTGGCCGGCGAACTGGACAGCACCACGCTGACCCACGCCTACCTGCAGCGCATCGCTGCGCTGGATCGCGCCGGGCCGCGCCTGCGTGCCGTCATCGAACTCAACCCGGATGCCCTGCGAGAAGCCGGTGAACGCGATCGCGAGCGCCGGGACGGCCATCTGCGCGGGCCGCTGCATGGCATTCCGGTCCTGCTGAAGGACAACATCAACGCCGCGCCCATGACCACCAGCGCCGGATCGCTCGCGCTGCAGGGTTTCCGCCCCGCCGATGCCTACCTGGTAAGACGCCTGCGCGAGGCCGGCGCGGTCGTGCTGGGCAAGACCAATCTCAGCGAGTGGGCCAACTTCCGCGGCAACGATTCGGTGTCGGGCTGGAGCGCGCGCGGTGGCCAGACCCGCAATCCGTACCGTCTCAGCCATTCGCCCTGTGGCTCCAGCAGCGGCAGCGCGGTAGCGGTGGCCGCCAATCTGGCCAGTGTGGCGATCGGCACCGAGACCGACGGCAGCATCGTCTGCCCGGCCGCGATCAACGGCATCGTCGGCCTGAAACCGACGGTCGGCCTGGTCAGCCGTGAAGGCATCATCCCGATCTCCTTCAGCCAGGACACCGCCGGGCCGATGACGCGCAGCGTCGCCGACGCCGCGGCCGTACTGACGGCGATCGCGGGCCGGGACGATGCCGACCCCGCCACGGCCACCATGCCCGGCCGCGCGGTCTACGACTACACCGCGCGCCTGGACCCCGAAGGCCTGCGCGGCAAACGCATCGGCCTGCTGCAGACCCCTCTGCTGACGTACCGTGGCATGGCACCGCTGATCGATCAGGCCGCCGCCGAACTGCGCCGTGCGGGCGCGGTGGTGGTGCCGGTGGAACTGCCCGACCCGGGTGCCTGGGCCGAAGCCGAGCGGGTCGTGCTGCTGCATGAGTTCAAGGCCGGGCTGGAGCGCTACTTCAAGACCTACCGCGCGCCCCTGCGCAGTCTTGGCGAACTCATCGCCTTCAACCAGGCCCAGGCGCCGCAGGAACTGGGCCTGTTCGGCCAGGAACTGCTGCTGGAGGCCAACGCCACTGCCGGACTGGCCGACCCTGCCTACATCCGTGCGCGCAGCGATGCGCGGCGCCTGGCCGGGCCGGAAGGCATCGACGCCGTCCTGGCTGCCTACCAGCTGGATGCGCTGGTTGCACCGACCACCGGCACAGCCTGGCCCATCCGCCGCGAAGGCGACGATTTCCCGGGTGAGAGCTACAGCGTGGCAGCGGTCGCGGGTTACCCCAGCCTGAGCGTGCCGATGGGACAGATCAACGGCCTGCCGGTCGGCCTGCTGTTCATGGGCACAGCCTGGAGCGAGCCGAAGCTGATCGAAATGGCCTATGCCTACGAGCAACGCACACGTGCGCGTCGCCCGCCTCATTTCGAAACCGACACCCTGATCGACACTGGCGAGCCTTGATCGGCCCCGGGTTGCCCGGCGGACCGGGGGTACCGCTGCGCTCGCCGGGCACGTCACGGCGCTAGCGGTCGGGGTCCGGTTCCACCGGCGCGATCGCGGCCTCGCCGTCCTCCGCCCCGGGTGAACGCACATCTGCCGTACGTGCACGCGGTGCGCGTGGCATGTCCAGCTCATCCTCGCGCTGCAACCGCGCGCGCAGCTGCGGCAGTGATTGCGGATGCTCGCGCGCCAGGAAATCCAGCATGCGCTCGCGCACCAGGCAGCGAAGATCGAAGGCATCGCCGGAGCTGCGTGCACTGACCAGCAGGCGCACCTGGATTGCCCGCTCGCTGGTTTCGGTCACCTGGGTCACGCAGACCCGTCCATCCCACAGCGCCTCGCCGCGGCAGATGCGCTCCAGTTCACTGCGGATCGCCGCGATCGGCGCACGGTAGTCCAGCCACAGGAACGCCGTGCCGAGCAGATCGGCGCTGCGCCGGGTCCAGTTCTGGAAGGGGTTCTCGATGAACCAGGTCAGCGGCACCACCATCCGCCGCTCGTCCCAGATGCGTACCACCACATAGCTGCTGCCGATCTCCTCCACGCGCCCCCACTCGCCTTCAACGATCACCACATCATCCAGCCGGATCGGCTGGGTCACTGCGATCTGCAGGCCGGCGATGAGGTTGCCGAACACCGGCTTGGCGGCGATGCCCGCGACCAGCCCGATCAGACCGGCCGAGGCCAGCAGGGCGGCGCCGATCTTCTGCACCATCGGGAATGTCAGCAGCACCAGCGATGCACCGAGCACGATGATGCCGCCCATCAGCACGCGGCTCAGCACCCGCGTCTGGGTCTGGATGCGTCGGGCTTCCAGATTGTCCGAGACGTCGATGGGATGACTGCGCAGGATCGCACGCTCGCCGGCGGCCACCGCGCGCACCAGCAGCCAGATGAAACAGGCCGTCAGCGCGATGTGCAGCCCGTGCTGCAGATGCCCCAGCAGAGGCTCCTGCAGTGGCGTGGCCTGCAGCGCCGGGATCAGCAGCAGCAAGGGCCATGCGGTCGCCATTGGCAGACCGAGCACACGACCGATGCGCGCGCGCCGGCGGTCACGCCCTTTCAGCCGGTGATAGATCCACAGGATCAGCCAGGCGCCGATGCCGCCTACCAGTGCCGCCAGACCCAGCGGCCATGCATATGCCTGTGCGCTTTGCCAGTGCACGGTTGCCACCTCCACTTGAACAGCAGCGGACAGCCTCGCGCATGGCGCATGAGCGTCACGTCAGCCGTTCGTAAGCAGGGTGTTGGTCTGCAGGGCTTGCAGCCCTGCACCTGCTGCGGGCTGGAGCAACTGCAACTGCAACTGCAACAGCCGAAGCAGAAGCGGATTTCATGTGGGATGGCGGGGTGGGTCCGGTTGCGGGGGACGCCGTAAATCCATCCATGGAGGCTCGGTCGCCGCATCCATGCGGCTCACGCCCCCGCAACCGGACCCGCCCCGCCTTCGACAGATTTTCGGGATCTGTCGGAATGGCTCTTGGGGTCAGATCCGTTTTCCTGCGGAAAACGGATCTGACCCCGGATTGATTTCGATATCGGACAGAGATTCATCCACGCATGGCGTGGATCTGACAGACACCGGGAATCCGCCATCCCACGGAATGCCCGCATTTGACGTCGACGTTGACTCCGCAGGTGCAGGGCTGCAAGCCCTGCCGAAAACCCTTAGCGAACCTGTTCCTGCTTGCGCACGATCGCCATCGCGATCTCCAGCGACTGCTCGTAGTTCAGCCGCGGATCGACCGTGGAACGGTACGCGCGCTCAAGATCACGCTCGGTGAGCTCGCGCGCGCCACCGGTGCATTCGGTCACGTCCTCGCCGGTCAGCTCCAGGTGCACGCCGCCCAGGCGCGTACCTGCCGCGGCGTGCAGATCGAACGACAACTCCACCTCGCGGCGCACGTTGTCGAAGCGGCGCGTCTTGAACCCATTGGCGGTGCTCTCGGTGTTGCCGTGCATGGCATCGCACACCCACAGCACGCGGCGGCCGTCGCGCTTGACCGCTTCCAGCAGCGACGGCAGCTTTTCGGCTATCTGCGTCGCGCCCATGCGGTGAATGAAGGTCAGGCGCCCGGGCTCGTCGTCCGGATTGAGTACATCGATCAGGCGCAGCAGCTGGTCCGGCGAAACCGACGGCCCCACCTTGATCGCGATCGGATTTCGCACGCCCCGCAGGTACTCCACGTGCGCGCCGTCGAGCGCCGCCGTGCGCATGCCGATCCAGGGATAGTGCGTGCTCAGGTTCAACCAGCCCTGCTGGCGCGGCACCTGCCGGGTCAGCGCCTGCTCGTAGGGCAGCAGCAGGGCCTCGTGCGAGGTGTAGAAGTCGATGCGGTTGAGGTTGTGCACCCGGGCACCGGCCAGGGTTTCCATGAAGTGCACGGCATCGCCGATCGATGCCACCATCTTCTGGTACTCGGCGGCGAGCGGCGAATGCCGCACCCAGTCCAGGTTCCAGTACTCGGGGTGGTGCAGGTCGGCGAAGCCGCCATCGATCAGCGCCCGCACGAAGTTCATCGTCATCGCCGAATGTGCGTGGGCCTGCAGCATCCGCTTCGGGTCGGGCAGGCGCGCGGCTTCGGTGAAGGCCGGCGCATTGATCACATCGCCCCGGTAGCTGGGCAGCGTCACCCCATCACGGGTCTCGGTATCAGCCGAGCGTGGCTTGGCGTACTGGCCGGCGAAGCGGCCGACGCGGATCACCGGCTGGCGCAGGCCATGCACCAGTACCAGGCTCATCTGCAGCAGCACCTTCAGCCGATTGGAGATGGTGCCGGACTCACAGTCGCTGAAGTTCTCGGCGCAATCGCCGCCCTGCAGCAGGAAGCGCTTGCCCTCCTGCGCCTCCGCCAGCTGCTGCTTCAGCGCCAGGATCTCCCACGAGGTCACCAGAGGGGGTAGCCGCTTCAGCTCATGCAGGGCAGCATCCAGCGCCACCGGGTCGGGATAGGTCGGCATCTGCAGTGCGGTCTTGCCGCGCCAGCTCTCCGGCGACCAGGCAGCACCCGCAGCGGTTGCGGCAGGATCGGGAACCGGTGAAACGGCGGACAGGCTCATTGCAGACTTCCGGGGTGGGGGACGGTCATGGTCGCAGAGCCGGCCGCCGCCGCAAAGGGCCAGCCCTTCCGGCCCGATGCCTGAACGCCAGGGAAAGCACGCGCCGAGCAGCCACAGACCGCATGGTCGGCGGCGCCGCCAGAGGCGCATGATCTGTTACGGAGTAACACTCACCGTCATGGACCGGCCCCCTCCCCGCCCCAGGCCCTGCTCTCTCCCATGAAGCCCTTACGCCTCGCTACCAGCATCACCTTCGCCCTGGCCCTGGCCAGCACGCCCCCCCTTGCCACGGCCGCGGATGACGCCGGGCCCGCAGTGAAAAACCTGGATGCGGTCACCGTCAGCGCCCACCTCGACCAGGCCCGCAACGCGCTGTCGCCGGACATCGGCAGCAGCCAGTACCAGATCACCGCCGAGGACATCCAGAAGCAGCCGCTCGGCGCCTCCGCCGCACTCAGCCAGGTGCTGCTGCAGGCCCCGGGCGTGGTCCAGGATTCCTACGGCGGTGTCCATGTGCGTGGTGATCACGCCAACCTGCAGTACCGCATCAACGGCGTGCTGCTGCCCGAATCGATCTCCGGCTTCGGCCAGACCCTGGATGCGCGAACCATCAGGAGCATCCGGCTGATGGATGGCGCACTGCCGGCGCAGTTCGGCGAACGCACCGCCGCAGTGGTGGACATCACCACCCGCAGTGGCGCCGAACTGGGCAACGGCGGCAGCGCCGGACTGACTGCCGGGTCGTTCGGCAAGGTCAATCCCAACGCCTCCTGGTGGGGCAACCAGGGACGCTGGAGCTGGTTCCTGACCGGCAACTACGACCAGAACGAGGTCGGCCTGGAGAACCCGACGAACTCGCGCCGGCCGCTGCACGACGACACCCACCAGGGCAAGGCGTTCGCCGACCTCACCTATCTGCTGGACGAGAACACGCGCGTGAGCGTGTTCGCCGGCATTGCCAACAACCGCTTCCAGATTCCGGTGAACCCGGGCCAGACACCGCAGTTCGGCTACCTCGATACCTCCACGTTCGACTCCAGCCAGCTGGATGAGACCCAGCGCGAGACCACGCGCTTCGGCATGCTGGTGCTGCAGGGGACGCTGGGCGCCAGCGCGTACCAGCTGTCGGCCGGCCAACGCTACAGCGATGTCGGGTTCAATCCCGATGTGGCGGGCGATCTGGTATTCAGCGGTGTTGCTTCACAGGTCCAGCGCAGCAACCGCGCCAACACCGTGCAGGCCGACGTTTCCACCCCGCTGGGCAGCGATCACACGCTGCGCTATGGCCTGTACGGCAATCATGAGACCGCGCGGGCCCACAGCAGCAGCTGGGTGTTCCCGGTTGACGACGCCGGCCAGCAGGCCAGCACCACGCCCCTGCTGATTCCCGACCGCAGTGCTTTCCACGCCAGCACGCTGGCGCTCTACGTGCAGGACGAGTGGAAGATCGGAGACAACTGGACGGTCAACTATGGTCTGCGCGGCGACCGCTACACGGCCTTCGGGCGGACCGAAGGCCAGCTCAGCCCGCGCCTGGGCGTGGTCTGGAATGCCGGCGACAGCACCACCCTGCACGCAGGCTATGCGCGCTACTTCACACCACCGGCCAGCGAGCTGATCGCCTCCGACGACATCGCGCTGTACGACGGCACCAGCAACCAGCAGCCCAGTGATGGCAACGCCACGCCACTGGCCGAGCGCAGTGACTACTACGACCTCGGCATCTCGCAGCAGATCGGCGAGCACCTGACACTCGGCGTGGATGCGTATGACCGGCGTGTCGCCCGCCTGCAGGATGAAGGCCAGTTCGGCGCCGCCTACCTCTATTCAACGTTCAACTATCGTCGCGGCCACATCCGCGGCCTGGAGTTCAGCGCCGACTACAGCGACGGACCGTTCAGCGCGTACTTCAACGCCGCATGCAACAAGGCGATCGGCACCCAGGTGATCACCGGCCAGTACAACCTCGACCCGGACGCCCTGGCCTACGTGGCCGACCATTGGATCCACCTGGACCACGACCAGAAGCTGACCTCGTCGGGCGGCGTCAGCTATGCCTTCGCCGGACACAACCGGATCGGTGCCAACTACGTGTTCGGCAGTGGCCTGCGCTCGGACACCGAAAGCGTACCCAATGGGGGCGAGCTGCCGTCCTACCTGCAGGTGAACCTCAGTGCTGGCCACGATTTCAACGCCGACAGCGGCCATCCGCTGCATGCACAGCTGGCGTTGATCAACGCGCTGGATCGCAGCTATCAGCTGCGTGATGGCGGCGGCGTAGGCGTGTTCGCCCCGCAGTGGGGCCCGCGACGCGGCGCCTATCTCAGCCTGCAACAGGATTTCTGATCGATGTCGCCGCCCCCCGGCAGAGCCGAGCCCATGCCCGGCTCTGCTGGGGCGCGTCAGTTACTCAGCGCCTGACCCTGCGCAGCGGCACCAGCAGTGCCCACAGCCCCAGCAGCACGAACCACACGCCCGACCACATCGGCATGGTCAGTCCGAGGAAGGTCCAGTCGATGTTGCCGCAGTTGCCGGTACCGGTCAGCACCGTGCGGAACACCTCGAACGGGCCCATGGTCTCGCGCAGGAAGCTCAGCGGTGGGCCACAGGTGGCACCCATTTCCGGCGGCAGCATCTGCACGTAGACATGGCGCGCGGCGATGCCGACGCCGACGGCGGCCGCAATAAAGGCAAGGATGCCGTACGTCACCCGTCCCGGCCGGTTCGACGGGCCGTGCAGTGCGCCCAGCAGGAACAGCAGGCCGAGCGCGGCAAAGGCCAGCCGCTGGAAGATGCACAGCGGGCACGGCTCCAGCCCCATCTTCAGCTGCAGGAAAATCGCATAGCCCAGCAGGCCCACGCAGATCAGGAAGCCCAGCAGGAACTGGGCGCGGAAGGGCCAGCGCAGAGGATTCATCGTGAATGCTCGAATGGATCAGGCGCCAAGCGTAACCGACCGCGCCTGCCATTCGAACCGCTGCCGGTGACGCTCGTCGGAACGGTGCGGGCCACTTCCCTTCGCAGGTAGCGCCGGGCCATGCCCGGCGAGTGCAGCGGAAACGTAAACGCCGGGCATCGCCCGGCGCTACCAGAACGCAAAAGCCCGGCAGATGCCGGGCTTTCACTGTGTCGCGTTGGAGCGGTCCGATTACTCGGCCACTTCCTCGGCCACGGCCGGACGGTCGACCAGCTCGACGTAGGCCATCGGAGCATTGTCGCCGGCGCGGAAGCCGCACTTCAGCAGACGCAGGTAGCCGCCCGGACGGTTCGCGTAGCGCGGGCCCAGGATGGTGAACAGGTTGCCCACGGCTTCGTTGTCACGCAGGCGGGCAAAGGCCAGACGGCGGTTGGCAACGGAATCGACCTTGGCCAGGGTGATCAGCGGCTCGGCGACGCGGCGCAGTTCCTTGGCCTTCGGCAGGGTGGTCTTGATCAGCTCGTGCTTGAACAGCGAGGCGGCCATGTTCTTGAACATCGCTTCGCGATGGGCGCTGGTACGGCTGAACTTACGGCCAGACTTCTGGTGACGCATGGTGATGTTCCTTGGTTAATGATGTGGCTGTGTGGATCGTTGTCGCCATCCTGGCGTTGCTGCACGGACTGCGGATGGTCCTGGCCGCCCGTCCTGGACGACCTGCCCGCGAACCTGCGGTTCGTCATGGCATCTTGCGGTGAAGGCTCCACCGCTGACGGTGGAGCCTTCGGGTACAGCAGGAGGCTTTATCAGCCCAGCATGCCGTGGCTGGCGACGCCGGCCGGCGGCCAGTTCTCCAGCTTCATGCCAAGCGACAGGCCACGCTGGGCCAACACTTCCTTGATCTCGGTGAGCGACTTCTTGCCCAGGTTCGGGGTCTTCAGCAGCTCCACTTCGGTCTTCTGGATCAGATCGCCGATGTAGTAGATGCTTTCAGCCTTCAGGCAGTTGGCCGAACGCACGGTCAGCTCCAGATCGTCGATCGGGCGCAGCAGCACCGGATCCACGCCGTTGTTGGCCGGCTTGGCCGCACCGCGGTCGCGGTGGGTGAAGTCACCGAACACCGACAGCTGGTCGCTGAGGATGTCGGCGGCGGTGCGCACGGCTTCCTCGGCATCGATGGTGCCGTTGGTCTCGATATCGATGACCAGCTTGTCCAGGTCGGTACGCTGTTCGACGCGGGCCGCTTCCACGGCATAGGCGACGCGGCGGACCGGCGAGAACGAGGCATCCAGGACCAGGCGGCCGATGGCACGGGTTTCTTCGTCCGGACGACGACGCGCAGCAGCCGGCTGGTAGCCGAAACCACGCTCGATCTTCAGACGCATGTTCACTGCCGTATCCTTGGTCAGGTGGCAGATCACATGGTCGCCGTTCAGGATCTCCACATTGTGGTCGACCTTGATATCGGCAGCGGTGACAACGCCCGGGCCCTGCTTGGACAGGGACAGGGTGGCGCTGTCGCCGGAGTGCATACGGATGGCCACGTCCTTCAGGTTCAGCAGGACTTCGAGCACGTCCTCCTGCAGACCTTCGACCGTGGTGTACTCATGCAACACGCCGTCGATTTCGACTTCCGTGATGGCGAAGCCCGGGATGGACGACAGCAGCACGCGACGCAGGGCGTTGCCCAGCGTATGCCCGTAACCCCGCTCCAAAGGTTCGATAACGACCTTTGCACGGGTGTCGGTAAGGCGTTCGATCTGCGGACCGCGAGGACGCAGAACCTGGTTGGCGGTAACCGTCATGTTGCGGGTTCTCCTAGTGAACCCCCGGCCGTCGCCGGGGGCTCTCCAATGTGAATTACTTCGAATACAGCTCGACGATCAGCGCTTCGTTGATGTCCGCAGGCAGATCCGAACGATCCGGAACCGCCTTGAAGATGCCGGTGAACTTGCCGGAATCCACTTCAACCCACGACGGGCTCAGGTCATGCTGTGCGGCGACGGTCAGGGCTTCCTGGACGCGCAGCTGCTTGGCAGCCTTCTCGGACAGCGCGATGGCATCGCCAGCCTTGACCTGGTACGAAGCCAGGTTGACCGACTTGCCATTCACGGTGACGCCGCGGTGCGACACCAGCTGGCGGGCAGCCGGACGGGTCACGGCGAAGCCCATGCGGTAGACGACGTTGTCCAGGCGGGTTTCCAGCAGCTGCAGCAGGTTCTCGCCGGTGTTGCCCTTCTTGGTCGAGGCCTTCTTGTAGTAGTTGCGGAACTGACGCTCCAGCAGGCCGTAGATACGCTTGACCTTCTGCTTTTCACGCAGCTGGGTGGCGTAGTCGGACAGCTTGCCCTTGCGGGCAGTGGCGCCATGCTGGCCGGGCTTCTGCTCCAGCTTGCACTTGGAGTCCAGCGCACGCGCCGGGCTCTTCAGGGACAGGTCGGCGCCTTCGCGGCGGGCGAGCTTACAGGTAGGACCGATATAACGAGCCATTTCTTATCGCTCCCTTTAGACGCGACGCTTCTTCGGCGGACGGCACCCGTTGTGCGGGATGGGCGTCACGTCGATGATGTTGGTGATCTTGTAGCCGACGTTGTTCAACGAACGCACGGCCGACTCACGGCCCGGACCCGGGCCCTTGATGCGGACTTCCAGCGACTTCACGCCGTAGTCCAGCGCAGCACGACCGGCCTTCTCGGCAGCCACCTGGGCAGCGAACGGGGTCGACTTGCGCGAACCGCGGAAGCCAGCGCCACCGGAGGTCGCCCACGACAGAGCATTGCCCTGGCGGTCGGTGATGGTGACGATGGTGTTGTTGAACGAAGCGTGGACGTGGGCAACGCCGTCAGTGACGACGCGCTTGATCTTCTTCTTGGTCTTAGCAGCGGGCTTAGCCATTTCTCAGTCCCTTACTTCTTGATCGCCTTGCGCGGACCCTTGCGGGTGCGGGCGTTGGTACGGGTGCGCTGGCCACGCAGCGGGAGGCCACGACGGTGACGCAGGCCGCGGTAGCAGCCCAGGTCCATCAGGCGCTTGATCGCGATGCCGATCTCACGGCGCAGATCGCCTTCCACGATGTACTTGCCGACTTCGGCGCGCAGGCGCTCGATTTCCGGCTCCGACAGATCGCGGATCTTGGTGGTCGAAGCGACGCCTGCGACTTCGCAGACCTTCTTCGAACGGGTACGGCCGATGCCGTAAATGCTTTGCAACCCGACCCAGACATGCTTCTGGGCTGGCAGGTTGACGCCTGCAATACGCGCCATGACGCGGTTCTCCAGCTGAGTGATGGCCGACAGCGCGCCTCGGGCACGCCAATCCGGCAGGATGGATCAAAAAAGTGAACTAGCGATACTAACAAGGTTCCGGTTTACATGGAAGCCCGTGAAACCAGAGGTTTCATGAACCCGGCCTGGGGAGTGTGCCCAGGCTCCGGCGCCGGATGGGGTTGATCCCGGGAGGTCTCCCGGGGCCGCCCGCGCTACTCCTGCGCGGGACCACCTCATCACACCCCCACCCGGAACCGCTGCGGGGGCCGCCCTTCGTTTGTGTGGCCGGAGTCCGCGAAGCGGAGGGACCATCACGTCAGGAAGACGAAAGTATAACAGGCGAATCAGCCGCGGGCAAAACCGCCGCGGTTGCCACCCTTCAGGTTGGCCTTCTTCAGCAGGCTCTCGTACTGGTGGGACATCAGGTGCGCCTGCACCTGGGCGATGAAGTCCATCACCACCACCACCACGATCAGCAGCGAGGTACCGCCGAAGTAGAACGAGGCGTTCAGCTGCGTGCGCATCAGTTCCGGCAGCAGGCAGACGATCACCAGGTAGGCCGAGCCGGCTGCGGTCAGGCGGGTCAGCACGCCGTCGATGTAGTCGGCAGTGGCCTTGCCCGGACGGATGCCCGGAATCAGCGCGCCCGACTTCTTCAGGTTGTCGGCGGTTTCCTGCGAGTTGAACACCAGCGCGGTATAGAAGAACGCGAAACCGGTGATCAGCGCAGCGAACACGATCATGTGCAGCGGCTCGCCCGGACCCAGCGCGTTGGCGACCTTCTGCAGGACCTGGCCGAAGCTGCTCTGGTTGGCCGCCTGGCCGGACCACATGGCCAGGGTGGCCGGGAAGGCCAGCAGGCTCGAGGCGAAGATCGCCGGGATGACGCCGGCCATGTTGAGCTTCAGCGGCAGGAACGAGGTCTGGTTCATGTACGCATTGCGACCGCCCTGGCGGCGCGCGTAATTGACCGTGATCCGGCGCTGGCCGCGCTCGACGAACACCACGAAGAAGGTGAAGGCGAGAACGACGATGGCGATCAGCAGCAGCTGGATGAACTGGATGTTGCCGTCGCGGTAGGCATCGAAGGTATGGATGACCGCGCCCGGCAGGCCCGCCACGATACCGGCGAAGATGATCAGCGACACGCCGTTGCCGATGCCGCGCTCGGTGACCTGCTCACCGACCCACATCAGGAACATGGTGCCGGCGGTCAGCGCGACCACGGCGGTGAGCACGAAGCCCATGCCCGGCGCGTACACGACCGGAGCGCCCGACGGCGAGACCTGGCCCTGCAGGGCCAGAGCGATCGAACCGCCCTGCACCACTGCCAGCAGCACGGCGCCGATGCGCGAATACTGGGTGATCTTGCGGCGACCGGACTCACCTTCCTTCTGCATCGCCTTCAGGGCGGGGAAGATGTGCACGGCCAGCTGCATCACGATCGATGCCGAGATGTACGGCATCACGTTCAGCGCGAAGATGCTGAAACGGTGCAGGGCGCCGCCCGAGAACATGTTGAACATGTCCACGATGCCGCCGCCCTGCTGTTGCATCATGGCAAGCATGGCATCGGGATTGACGCCCGGCACCGGCACGTAGCAGCCGATGCGATAGACGATCAAAGCCCCGACGACGAACAGCAAACGTTGGCGAAGTTCAGTGAACTTGCCCATTCCGCCCGCGAGGTTACCGATGCCAGCTTGCGCCATGATTTTCTTACTCCGTTACGCTGCCGCCGGCAGCTTCGATCGCAGCCTTGGCACCGGCCGTGGCAGCAACACCCTTCAGGGTGAACGCCTTGGTCACTTCGCCCTTGACGACGACCTTGGCCTTCTTGGCAGTGCTCGGGACCAGCTTGGCGGCACGCAGGGCGGCGAAGTCGATCTCGCCGGCCGGCAGCTTGTCCAGCTGGTACAGCAGCACTTCAGCGGTGTCCTTGGCGATCGGCGAACGGAAGCCGATCTTCGGCAGACGACGCTGCATGGGGGTCTGGCCGCCTTCGAAGCCGGCCTTGATCTTGCCGCCACCCTTGCGGGCGAACGAACCCTTGTGGCCGCGGCCGGCAGTCTTGCCCAGGCCCGAGCCGATACCGCGACCGACGCGGGTGCGCTCGGTACGGGCGCCCGGTGCCGGGCTCAGTTCATTGAGACGCAGAGTCATGATCGATTACTCCTCAACCTTGACGAGGTAGTGAACGGTATTGATCAGGCCGCGAACCTGCGGGCTGTCCTTCAGTTCACGCACATCGTTGAGCTTGTTCAGACCCAGGGCACGCACCGACAGACGGTGACGCGACTGAGCACCACGCAGGCCGCGCACCAGGCGCACCTTCACAGTCTTGTTGGACTCATTAGCCATGGTTGAGTTCCTCCACCTTCTTGCCGCGCTTGGCCGCGATGCGGGCCGGCGACTGCGCTGCAGACAGGCCCTTCACGGTGGCACGCACCAGGTTGATCGGGTTGCGCGAACCGGTGGCCTTGGCCAGCACGTTCTTCACGCCAACCGCTTCCAGGACGGCGCGCATGGCACCGCCGGCGATGACGCCGGTACCTTCCGAAGCCGGCTGCATGAACACGCGGGCTGCGCCATGACCATCCTTGATGGTGTGCCACAGGGTGCCGTTGTTCAGGTCAACGCTGACCAGGTTCTTGCGGGCCTGTTCCATCGACTTCTGGATGGCGACCGGCACTTCGCGGGCCTTGCCATAACCGAAACCGACCTTGCCTTCGCCGTCGCCGACCACGGTCAGGGCGGTGAAGGTGAACTGGCGACCACCCTTGACGGTCTTGCTGACGCGGTTGACCGCGACCAGCTTTTCGATCATGCCGTCGTCGATCTTCTCTTCGCGGTTACGGTCGCGATCGCGACCCCGCTGCTGACGCTCTTCTGCCATGTTGATTCCTTGGTTGTTGGGTATGTACGGCTCAGGGCCGCTTATGGTTGTGGAATGACGCGTCGTTCCGGTGGGCCACTACAGAAGAATGGCGCCGTCCAGCCTCGCTCAGGCTGGCGAGCAGGCGGACAGGGGGCCATCGGCCCCCTGCCCCGATCCCTTAGAACTGCAGGCCGGCTTCGCGGGCAGCCTCTGCCAGGGCCTTGATACGGCCGTGGTAACGGTAACCCGAACGATCGAAGGCAACCTTCTCGACGCCGGCGGCCTTGGCACGCTCAGCGACGATGCGGCCAACCTTGGCGGCGGCATCGACATTCTTGCCGCTCTTCAGGCCTTCCTTGACGTCGGTCTGGGTGGTGTTGGCGGCAGCCAGCACCTTGGAACCGTCGGCGGTGAAGACCTGGGCATACAGGTGCTGGCCGGTGCGCAGCACCGACAGGCGGGCGACGCCGAGCTCACGGATGTGGGCGCGGGTCGACTTGGCGCGACGCAGGCGGGCGATGTTCTTGTTCATGATGTTTTTCCTATGAAAGCGGAAGCGCCTATTAGGCCTTCTTGGCTTCCTTACGGATGATGACTTCGTCGGAGTACTTCACGCCCTTGCCCTTGTACGGCTCCGGCTTGCGGAACGCACGGATCTTGGCGGCAACTTCACCGACGGCCTGCTTGTCCGCGCCCTGGACCAGGATCTCGGTCTGGGTCGGGGTGGACAGCGTGATGCCTTCCGGCGCCACGAACACGACCGGGTGCGAGAAGCCCAGCGACAGGCTCAGGTCCTTGCCCTGCATGGCAGCGCGGTAACCCACGCCGACCAGCTCCAGCTTGCGCTCGAAGCCTTCGGACACGCCCTTGACCATGTTGGCCAGGATCGCACGCACGGTACCGGTCAGTGCGACCAGTTCGACGTTCTCGGTGCTCAGGGTGGCAACGCCGTTATCGACGTTGATGGCAATACCGGCCGGCTTGGCCAGCGACAGGGTGCCCTTCGGGCCCTTGGCGGTGACGCTTTCCGACTGGACGTTCAGTTCAACCTTACCCAGGTCGATCGGCTTCTTGGCTACGCGGGACATAGTTCTACTCCTTTCGCCTTAGGCCACGAAGCACAGGACTTCGCCGCCGACGCCCAGCTGGCGCGCCTGCGCATCAGTCATGATGCCCTTGGAGGTGGAAATGATGGAGATGCCCAGGCCGTTCATGACCTTCGGCAGCTCGCTCTTGCCGCGGTACTGGCGCAGGCCCGAACGCGAGAAGCGCTTCAGGGTCGCGATGACCGGCTTGCCTTCGAAATACTTCAGCACGATTTCCAGCTCGGCCTTGTTGTTCTCCAGCTGGGTAACGCGCAGGTCGGTGATGTAACCCTCGTCCTTCAGGACCTGGGCGATCGCAACCTTGATCTTGGACGACGGGGCTTTCACCGTCTGCTTGCCAACCGCGGCCGCATTCTTGATGCGGACCAGCAGGTCGGCGATGGGATCAGTCATGCTCATATGAGTACCTTTGAGTGCACCGATATCCGCTTTCGCGAAAATCTGTTGTCTCCTGGAAACGGGCCAGGTCCCTTGATGCAGCGGACCTGCGGCCCGCCCTACAACCCCGTCTGCACAGGGCAAGACGCGGGAGTATACGCCAAAAGAGCCCGACTTGCGTCGGGCTCTTCGGGTTTTTTGCGAAAGGGAGGCTGAATGCCTCCCCTCCCCGGTTCAGGAACCCCCGGAGGGGCGCCTGATCGCAGGACCGGCTGGGATTACCAGCTGGCCTTGCGCAGACCCGGGACGTCGCCACGCATGGTGGCTTCACGCAGCTTGTTGCGGCCCAGGCCGAACTTGCTGTAGACGCCACGCGGACGGCCGGACAGTTCGCAGCGGTTGCGCTGGCGGCTCGGCGACGAATCGCGCGGCAGCTTGGCCAGCTTGGCAGCAGCTTCGATCTTCTCGTCGTAGCTCGCGTCCACCGAGGACACGATCTTCTTGAGAGCAGCACGCTTCTCAGCGTACTTCTTGGCCAGCTTTTCCCGCTTGATGTCGCGGTTGACCATGGAGGTCTTTGCCATTTCGGTTTCCTCGACGGATCAGTTACGGAACGGGAACTTGAACGCTGCCAGCAGCGCCTTCGCTTCCGCGTCGGTCTTCGCAGTGGTGGTGATGGCGATATCCATACCGCGGATCGCGTCGACAGCGTCGAAGTCGATTTCCGGGAAGATGATCTGTTCCTTCACACCCATGTTGAAGTTGCCGCGACCGTCGAAGGAACGACCGGAGACACCACGGAAGTCGCGCACGCGCGGCAGCGAGATGTTGATCAGGCGATCCAGGAACTCGTACATCTTGTGGCGACGCAGCGTGGTCTTGCAGCCGATCGGCCAACCATCACGGATCTTGAACGACGCAACCGAAATACGCGACTTGGTGACAACCGGCTTCTGGCCGGAAATCTTGGTCATGTCGCCGACGGCGTTTTCCAGGATCTTCTTGTTGGTGGCCGCTTCGCCGACACCCATGTTCAGGGTGACCTTGACGAGCTTCGGCACTTCCATCGGATTGGTGTAGCCGAACTGCTTCATCAGCGCCGGCACCACTTCGTCCTTGTAGAACTTTTCGAGACGGGAAGTCATCTTCTCATTCCTCAGGCGTCGAGCGCCTCACCGCTGGAGCGGAACACACGCAGTTTGCGTCCATCCTCCAGCACCTTGAAGCCAACGCGTTCGCCCTTGCCCGAAGCCGGGTTCAGCACATTCACGTTGGAGATATGGATCGAAGCTTCACGCTCGACCACGCCGCCGGCAACGCCTGCCTGCGGGTTCGGCTTGGTGTGGCGCTTGACGATGTTCACGTTGGCGACGACCACACGGTCGCCGTCGACGCGGACGACTTCGCCCTGCTTGCCCTTGTCCTTGCCGGTGTTGACGACGACCTGGTCGCCCTTCTTGATACGGTTAGCCATGATTATCTCCTGTCGCTCACAGCACTTCGGGAGCGAGCGAGACGATCTTCATGAACTTCTCCGAACGAAGTTCACGGGTCACCGGCCCGAAGATACGGGTACCGATCGGCTCCTGCTTGTTGTTCAGCAGGACGGCAGCGTTGCCGTCGAAGCGGATCAGCGAGCCGTCGGCGCGACGCACACCCTTGCGGGTACGCACCACGACGGCGTCATACACTTCACCCTTCTTGACCTTGCCGCGCGGAATCGCATCCTTCACGGTGACCTTGATGATGTCGCCGATGCCGGCGTAACGGCGCTTGGAACCACCCAGCACCTTGAAGCACATCACCTGCTTGGCACCCGAATTGTCCGCGACGTCAAGGTAGCTCTGCATCTGGATCATGATTCAGACTCCTTATTCAGCCGCACGCGTGATGACTTCCACCACGCGCCAGTTCTTGGTCTTGGACATCGGAGCAATCTCGGTCACGCGGACGACATCGCCTTCCTTGCAGGCGTTGTCGGCATCGTGGGCGTGCAGCTTCGTCGAGCGCTTGATGTACTTGCCGTACAGTGCGTGCTTGACCTGACGCTCAACCAGGACGGTAACCGTCTTGTCCATCTTGTTGCTGACGACACGGCCTTCGACCGTGCGCAGCGTCTTGTTTTCAGTATTGTCGCTCATAGCGGCCATCCTTACTTCGTGCTGCCGAGCAGGGTCTTGACGCGAGCAATCTCGCGACGGACCCGGCGGATGTCGTGGGTCTTCGGCAGCTGGCCGGTGACCTGCTGCATACGGACAGAGAACTGTTCCTTACGCAGGTCGATCAGGTGGGCCTTGAGTTCGTCAGCCGACTTTTCACGGAGAGTTTTGATATCCATCAGCGCACCGTACGGGTCACGAAAGTGGTGGTGACCGAGAGCTTGGCGGCGGCCAGGCGGAACGCCTCGCGAGCCACTTCCTCGGAAACACCCTCGATTTCATAGATCATGCGGCCGGGCTGGATCTGGGCCACCCAGTATTCCACGTTACCCTTACCCGAACCCATTCGAACTTCGATGGGCTTCTTGGTGATGGGCTTGTCGGGGAACACGCGGATCCACATCTTGCCGCCGCGCTTGACGTAGCGGCTGATCGAGCGGCGAGCCGCTTCGATCTGACGCGCGGTCAGCTGACCGTGTGCGGTTGCCTTCAGGCCGTATTCGCCGAAGCTGACAGCGTTGGCGCTCCAGCTCAGGCCTTCGTTACGGCCCTTGTGTACCTTGCGGTACTTGGTTCGCTTGGGTTGCAACATTGTCGTTACCTCGCTTCACGGGCCGGGCGCTGACGGTCACCACGGTCGCCGCGATCGTTGCGCGACGGGGTGTCGTCCTGCTTTTCCTGGCCAACCTGGGAGAAATCGAAGACCTCGCCCTTGTAGATCCAGACCTTGATGCCGATGATGCCGTAGGTCGTCTTGGCTTCAGCGAAGCCATAGTCGATGTCGGCACGCAGGGTGTGCAGCGGCACGCGGCCTTCGCGGTACCACTCCGAACGGGCGATTTCAGCACCGTTGAGGCGGCCACCCACGTTGACCTTGATGCCCAGGGCACCCAGGCGCATCGCGTTGCCCACCGAGCGCTTCATTGCGCGGCGGAACATGATGCGACGCTCCAGCTGCTGGGCGATCGACTCGGCAACGAGCTGCGCGTCCAGTTCCGGCTTGCGCACTTCGGTGACGTTGATGTGCGCCGGAACGCCCATCATCTCGCTCACTTCCTTGCGCAGCTTCTCGATGTCCTCACCACGCTTGCCGATCACCACGCCCGGACGGGCGGTGTGGATCGTCACGCGCGCGGTCTTGGCCGGACGCTCGATCAGGATCTTGCTGATGCCGGCCTGAGCCAGCTTCTTGCGCAGCATTTCGCGAACTTTCAGGTCGGCTGCCAGGTAACCAGCGAACTCGGCCTTGTTGGCGTACCACTTGGAGTTCCAGTCCTTGGAAATACCGAGACGGATACCAATCGGATGAACTTTATGACCCATGGTCTTTTCCTTATCCGCTTACTTGCCGGCGCCCACAACCACAGTGATGTGGCTGGTGCGCTTGAGGATGCGGGTACCGCGGCCTTTCGCCCGCGCCATGAAACGCTTCAGGGTCGGACCTTCATCAACCATGATGGTCTGAACCTTCAGCTCGTCGACGTCGGCGCCCTGGTTGTTCTCGGCGTTGGCAATAGCCGACTCCACCACCTTCTTGATCAGGTGGGCAGCCTTCTTGTCCGAGAACTTCAGCAGATTGACCGCACGTTCGGCCGGCAGACCGCGCACCTGGTCAGCGACCAGGCGAGCCTTCTGCGGGGAGATGCGCGCAGTGCGCAGGATGGCTTTCGCTTCCATTGTCATCTCTCCTTACTTGCCCGACTTCTTGTCACCACCGTGACCCTTGAAGGTCCGGGTGATGGCAAATTCGCCGAGCTTGTGGCCGACCATGTTCTCGTTGACGAGAACCGGGATGTGGTTCTTGCCGTTATGCACGGCAATGGTGATGCCTACCATGTCAGGCAGGATCATCGAACGGCGCGACCAGGTCTTGATCGGCTTCTTGCTGCCCGCAGCGGCCTCCACCTTCTTGACGAGGTGGTGATCGACGAACGGGCCCTTCTTGAGTGAACGTGCCATGGTCGATTAGCCCCTACGATCGCGGACGATGAACTGCTGAGTGCGCTTGTTATGGCGCGTCTTGTAACCCTTGGTCGGGACACCCCACGGGGTGACCGGATGCGGGTTACCCTGGCCGGCCTTGGCCTCACCACCACCGTGCGGGTGGTCAACCGGGTTCATGGCAGCACCACGAACGGTCGGGCGGACGCCGCGCCAGCGCTTGGCACCGGCCTTGCCCAGCTTTTCCAGGCTGTGCTCGTCGTTGCCGACTTCGCCGATGGTGGCGCAGCACTCGACCGGAACCTTACGCATTTCACCCGAGCGCAGACGCAGGGTGGCGTAGACGCCTTCACGGGCGACCAGCTGCACGGCAGCACCTGCAGCGCGGGCGATCTGAGCGCCCTTGCCCGGCTTCAGCTCGATGCAGTGGATGGTGGTACCGACCGGGATGTTGCGCAGCGGCAGGGTGTTGCCCGCCTTGATCGGGGCATCCGAACCAGCGATCACCTGATCACCGGCCTTCAGACCCTTCGGGGCGATGATGTAGCGACGCTCGCCGTCGACGTAGCACAGCAGGGCGATATGGGCGGTGCGGTTCGGATCGTATTCGATGCGTTCCACGCGCGCCGGGATGCCCAGCTTGTTGCGCTTGAAGTCGATGATGCGGTAGTGCTGCTTGTGGCCACCACCGACGTGACGGGTGGTGATGCGGCCGTGGTGGTTACGACCACCCGAGCGGCTCTGCGACTCGACCAGCGCAGCGTGCGGAGCACCCTTGTGCAGGTCGGGCGTAACCACGCGCACGGCCGAACGGCGGCCGGGGGAAGTGGGCTTGAATTTCATCAATGGCATGGGATGTACCTCAGGCCTTGGCCGTTACATCGATCGACTGGCCATCGGCCAGGCGAACGTACGCCTTGCGCCAATCGCCGCGGCGGCCAGCACGGTTACGGAAGGACTTGTTCTTGCCCTTGACGTTGACCACGTTGACGGCTTCGACCTTGACGTCGAACAGCTGCTCAACCGCGGCCTTTACATCGGCCTTGGTGGCTTCGTTCGAAACTTCGAAGACATACTGGTTGGAGAGTTCCTGCAGGCGCGCGGTCTTTTCGGAGACACGCGGGGCACGCAGCACGCTGAAGATTTTTTCGTTGCTGTTCATGCCAGCCACTCCTCGACCTTCTTGACCGCGTCAGCGGTGATGACGACCGTGTCGGCACCGACCAGCGACACCGGGTCCAGGCCCTGCACGTCACGCACCTGCACGTACGGCAGATTGCGGGCGGACAGGTACAGGTGCTCGGAGGCTTCCTCGGTGACGATCAGCGGGCGCTTGCCCACTTCCAGGCCGGCCAGCTTGGCGATCAGACCCTTCGTGCTGGTCGCTTCGACATCGAAGGCCTCCACGATGGTCAGACGGCCCTGGCGGTTCAGCTCGGACAGGATCGCGCACATGGCGGCACGGTACTGCTTACGATTGACCTTCTGCTCGAAGCTGCGCGGCTTGGCCGCGAAGGTGACACCGCCGCCGACGAAGATCGGAGCCGTCAGTGCGCCATGACGCGCGCCGCCGCCCTTCTGCTTCTTCGACTTCTTGGTGGTACCAGCCACTTCGGAGCGAGTCTTCTGTGCCTTGGTGCCGGCGCGACCGGCGTTGCGGTAAGCAACGACGACCTGGTGGACCAGATCTTCGCTGAAATCGCGACCGAACACGGCGTCGGAGACCGAGACCTTGTTGTTGCTACCCGTGATAACGAGTTCCATCGTCATCTCTCCTTATGCCTTGCTCGCCGGACGGACGATCACATCGCCACCCGCCGCGCCAGGAACGGCGCCGCGAACCGCAATCAGACCGCGCTCGACGTCGACCTTGACCACTTCCAGGTTCTGGGTGCTCTGCTGCACCGCGCCCATGTGGCCCGACATCTTCTTGCCCGGGAAAACGCGACCCGGGGTCTGGCGCTGACCCAGCGAACCCGGCGCGCGATGCGACAGCGAGTTACCGTGGGTTGCATCGCCCATACGGAAGTTGTGGCGCTTGATGGTGCCCTGGAAACCCTTACCCTTGGTGACACCCTGGACGTCGACGATCTGGCCGACTTCGAAGATGTCCGCCTTGACTTCGCCGCCGACGGCGAAATCGCCGAGCTGCGCGTCTTCAACGCGGAATTCCCACAGGCCACGACCCGCTTCCACCTTCGCCTTGGCGAAGTGGCCGGCTTCCGGCTTGTTGACCAGGGCAGCGCGACGCGCGCCGACGGTCACCTGCACGGCGCTGTAGCCGTCGGTTTCGACGGTCTTGATCTGCGCGATGCGGTTCGGGGTGGCTTCGATCAGGGTCACCGGGATGGAACGACCATCTTCGGTGAACACGCGGCTCATGCCGGCCTTGCGGCCCACGAAGCCCAACGAATACTTCTTCGTCATGGTCGTAGTCCTCAGGTCAGCTTGATCTGAACGTCGACGCCGGCAGCCAGTTCGAGCTTCATCAGCGCGTCCACGGTCTTGTCATTCGGGTCAACGATATCGAGCACGCGCTTGTGCGTGCGGGTCTCGTACTGGTCACGCGCGTCCTTGTCGACGTGCGGGGAAACGAGAACGGTGTAACGCTCGATCTTGGTCGGCAGCGGGATCGGGCCACGCACTTGCGCGCCGGTCCGCTTTGCCGTTTCAACGATCTCGCTGGCCGAACGGTCGATCAGACGATGATCGAACGCTTTCAGCCGGATCCGGATCTTTTGGTCCGCCATGGCGGTAGGTTCCTTCGTTAAAAGAGCGACAGACAAAGCCTCTGGGTTGCTTTGCCCCATGAAATTCCTGCATACGGACGGCCCGCACTCCTGCAGGCCGACAAGGTCAATCCGTAGACCTCAAAAACGTAGGCAGACCAGTTTCCCGGCCTGCCCAGACGTAGAAGCATAATGGCACGCCAGGCAGCTGTCAACAGTCTCCTGTTGACGCCGCCTGAATGGCCTTGACCCTTCCTGGTCCGGGGAACACAAGGCACATCCTGTGCCTGCTTTCCCATTTTGATACGCCCCGATGCCCTACCCAGGCAACATCGGGGCGCAGAGTCTAACAGA
>NZ_JBWJPF010000033.1:0-29100 GCF_056393265.1 Stenotrophomonas sp. Steno-C15 | reverse complement strand
AACGGACGCGGCCGTAGTAGTAGGCGCCGTTGCTGCCGATCGGCGAAAGCACGTCGTAGGGCAGATTGCCGAAGTAATGGATGTCCTCATTGGATCGATCCGGGTAGTTGTCGGTCAGATTCTGTCCGCCGATGGCCACGCTCCATCGGGCGCTGATGCGATACTCCACTTCTGCATCCAGCTGCCATTCGGCCTGGTAGGTCTGGCGCGGAATGTAACCGTCACCGAAGTTGAAGACACGGGTGACGCTGCCATAGCGGTTCACCCGGCTGCTGAGTGACCAGCGGTCATTGCTCCATGCTGCAGAGACGCTGCCGCGCGTGCGCGGGGTGGCGTCGGTCAGCGTGTTGGTCTCTTCGATGCCGAACAGCACATAGTCCGGATCAAGCGCCTGCAGTTGTGCAGGGGTAGCCAGCACGTTCTTCAGCGTGGTCTTGGTATAGGCGTAAGTGCCGGTCAGCAGCAGCTGGCCGTTGCCCAGCGCCTGCCGCCAGTTGCTGACCAGTTCGGCGCCACGGGTACGTGTATCGGCGGCATTGACGAAGAAGCTGGCGCTCTGCAGGCCACTGACGCCGTAGTTGGCGGCGACGTAGTCGGTCAGCGCATCGCCAGTGATGCTTTCGGACAGCGCGATGCGATCATCGATGTCGATCTGGAAGAAGTCCAGCGACAGGTCGAAGTGTTCACCGATGCGGCTGGTGAAGCCCAGCGACGTGTTGATCGACTTTTCGGGCTTGAGGTCCTGCGCGCCCAGGCCGCGGGCAATCGGATTGTTGACCGACAGCAGCCGGCCCTGCACCAGCTGGCCGCCGGCGTTGTAGCCAGTGGAGGTCGACTCGTAGCCGATCTGTGCCAGCGACGGGGCGCGGAAGTTGTTGGAGATCGCGCCACGCAGGGCGAAGGCCGGGGTGAACTGGTAACGCAGGCCGAGCTTGCCGGTCAGTTCGCCGCCGAAATCATCGCTGTGCTCGTAGCGCGCAGCCAGGTCGCTGGAGAAGTGATCGCCGAACTGGCTGGACAGGCTGGCATAGGCGCTGGCCACATCGCGCGACAGGGTGGCGGCATCCTGCGGCGTGAGGCCGCCGCCGGCCTGCGAGCCGGTGGGACGGTCGGTAAACGGGCCGGCCGCATAGCTGGCGGGGTCGCCGGGGCGGGTCTGGTAGCGCTCATGGCGCGCTTCCGCGCCCAGGCCCAGCGTATGGCTGATGCTGTCGCTCTGGGTGAACACACGGCTCAGGTCCAGGTTGCCGACGGTCTGAGCGTACTCATAATCAGCCGTCTTGAAGCGTGTCGGGCTGGCCGGGCCCAATGAGGCGTTGAGCGAATCACGCAGGCGATAGGTGAAATCGTTCTGGCCATGGTCCAGGCTGCCGTCGTAGCTCCACTCACCCCATTGGCCGCGCACACCGGCGACCGCCTGCACGTCGCGGTTCTCGCCTTCGGAGACCGGCCGGTAACCGTTCGGATAGACCTCCTTCCAGTTGGCCTCGCCGTCCGGGTAGCGGAAATAGTTCGCGCCTTCGGTATCGCGCTGGTTGAAGGTGCCGAACGCGTAGAAGGTGGAGGTCTGGCCGACCGGGATTTCAGTGTTGAGCCACAGGTTGATGTCCTTGCTCTCACCATCGCCCAGCACGTAGTTGCGCTTGCCCTGCAGTGCCAGGTTGTCCGGGGTCTGGTCCCACGGTGGAATCTGGTCGAAGCCGGCGCGGTTGGTCCCGTTGCGGTGCTTGTACTCCAGGCCGACGCGCAGGAAACCACCGTCCTCACCCAGCGAGGTGCCCACTTTGGCGCTGATGTTGCCGGCCTGCCCATCGGTAAGGGTGCGGCCGATCGGCTTCAGATCGGTGTGATTTGCACCGTAGCTGGCTTCGATCTCGCCGCCGTCGCCACCATTGTCGAGGATCACATTGATGACACCTGCCACGGCGTCGGAGCCATACAGCGCGCCGGCACCGTCGCGAAGCACTTCGATGCGCTTGATCGCGCTGACAGGGATGGCATTGAAGTCGACCGGCGTGGTGCCCTTGCCGATCTTGCTGTCGGTGTTGACCAGGGCGGTGTGGTGGCGGCGCTTGCCGTTGATCAGCACCAGTACCTGATCCGGCGACAGGCCGCGCAGCTGCGCGGCGCGGACGTGGTCGGCGCCACCGGAATTGGACTGGCGCGGGAAGTTGAACGACGGCAACAGCGCCTGCAGCGCACTGCCGAGTTCGCCGTTGACCACGCCGGCCTTGCGGATGTCCTCGGCGGTAAGCACATCCACCGGCGAGGTGGATTCGAGCACCGTGCGGTCGGCGGCACGGGTGCCGGTGACGATCACGGTGTCGAGGTTGGTGGCGTCCTGGGCCAGGGCCGGGGCGATGGGGGAGAGCGCAAGGGCAATGGCGAGGCCGAGCGGCGACGCGGGCAGGCGGGCGGACATGGGGGCTCCAGCAACAACGACGACGGGGAAGGGGGGAGATAGTTTCACTTACATCCATCCGGATGAAGCGATATATTATCTTCGCGTGATGACCGGTGCTGATGCAAGCCCCTGCCGGTCCGGCATGAGCTGATGCCCTGTTGGCATCAGCACGCCGGGCCGGTGGCGCTGTACGCTGCCGGCTCGCACTGTCCCCCTTCCCCGGAGCTGTACCGATGAAACACCTTGGCCTTGCCTTCGCCGTTCTGCTCGCCGCCAGTGGCTGCGCCAGCCTCTCCTCGCAGGCGCCCAGCGCCTACGCTACGGCCACGACCGCTGAACTGAAGGGGGATGCCGCACGCCCGTCCGCTGGCCAGGGCTGGGTGCGCAGCGAGCTGTACTTCGGAGTGGGCGGGGAGCAGGGCGCCGGCAACCGACCGCAGGCCGACACCATCAGCGAGGCGCAGTGGCGGACCTTCCTGGACAAGGAAGTGACCCCGCGCTTCCCCGATGGCCTGACCGTGTTCGATGCCTACGGCCAGTGGTTGTTCCGGGGTGACGCTGCGCCGAACCGCCTGCGCACCAAGGTACTGGTGGTGCTGCACGAAGACAGCCCGCAGCGTCGTGCCGACATCGAAGCCATCCGCCTGGCGTGGAAGCAGCAGACCGGGCACCAGTCGGTGCTGTGGTCGCGGCAGGCCGTTGACGTATCGTTCTGACCGGGAGGCGCCGCCCTGGCGCCGCAGGCAACGACGATGAGACACAGGGACACCGTGATTGGCCTGCTGGCGGGCCTGCTGGTACCGCTGGCGCACGCTGCTGACAGCGATGCGTCGCTGCGCTTCGAGGCGGCACCTGGCATTGGCGTGCAGGCTGAGGTGGCGGAGGACGGCAGCATTGCCGTGCAGCTGCTGCCCTCTGGCAAGCGGCTGAGCCTGCCGGGTGCCCCGGACGTCGACGGCAATTCGCGGTTGTCAGCCGAGGATGTTGATTTCGATGGGCGCCCGGAGCTGGTTGCGCGGGCGTCGGTCGGCATGGTCAATGAAGCGGTGGCGGTGTATCGCTACGATCCGACCAGCGGTGGTTTCCGCGCGCTGCAGGCCGAAACCCATGGGCGTGACAACTGCGGCGGCCTGATGGGGCTCACCGTTGATGCCGCCACGCGCACGTTGACCAGCAGCTGCCGCAGCGGCCCGATGTGGTACACGGACCAGTACCGGTTTGCAGGCGCGAAACTCTATCTGTATCGCGCCGAGCGCGTCTTGATGCTGGGCGATACCCTGAACGCCGCACTGCGTTGGGTGCCGGCCGACGAGCAGGGCCCGTCGGCGGTCTGGCGCACCTTTGATCCCACCGGTCGTGTGCTGGAGAGCGCGATCGCTGATGGCCTGGGCGCACCGCCCGACGGCCCGCTGCGCAGCCAGCAGGCCACCGTGGTGCCGGCGCGCCTGTTCCTGTTCGACCGGCCCGGTGCGCCCAGCACCCAGCGTTACCTGCTGCAGGGCGACCGCGTGGAACTGCTGGATGAACACGAGGGTTGGCTGAAGGTGCGGTATCGCAACCCGAAGAGCGGCGCGGTGGTGGGCTGGATCAACGTCAACGATTGACCCGATATCGCTCTGCAGTTTGCCTGTCGAGGCGATGCGTGGCTTGCCCACGGAGGCATCACTTCGTCGGGTCTAGCCTCGGACGTTCCCCCGTTCGAGGATGCATCCGATGAGCAAGCGCGTTGCCGAGATCGTTGTCGATACCCTGCAGCAGGCGGGTGTCCGCCGCTGTTATGGCATCGTCGGCGACACGTTGAACCACGTCACCGATGCACTGCATCGCAGCGAAATCGAATGGGTACATGTGCGCCACGAAGAGGTGGCCGCCTTCGCCGCCGGCGCCGACTCGCTGGTGAGCGGCGAGCTGACGGCCTGTGCCGGCTCCTGCGGTCCCGGCGGCCTGCATTTCATCAATGGCATCTTTGAAAGCAACCGCAACCGCGCACCGATGGTGCTGATCGCCAGCCAGGTGGTGACCAGCGAACTGGGCATGGAATTCCCCCAGGAAGTGGATTTCAAGGCGGTCTATGGCAGCTGCACGGTGTTCTGCGAACAGGTGCACAGCCCGGCGCAGGCACGACGCGTGGTCGCCCTGGCCTGCCAGGCGGCGATCAGCCGCCGCGGCGTGGCGGTGGTGATCCTGCCGGCCGACATCAGCCAGGCCGAGGTGAAGCACGATGTGCCGTTCTCGGTGCACTACGCCCAGCCGGTGCTGCGCCCGTCGGATGGCGAGCTGCAGCGCCTCGCCGAGTTGCTGGGGCAGGGCAAGCGCATCGGCATCTATGCCGGTGCCGGTTGCCAGGGCGCCCATGCGCAGCTGCTGGAACTGGCCCGGCGCCTGCAGGCCCCGATCGCGCACACCTCGCGTGCCAAGGACTTCGTCGAGCCGGACAACCCGTACAACATGGGCATGACCGGCATCTTCGGCATCGAATCCGGGTTCCACACCCTGATGGAGTGCGACACGCTGCTGCTGCTCGGCGCCGATTTTGCCTGGGGGCAGTTCTATCCGGACAAGGCGACGATCATCCAGGTCGATCGCGATGGCAGCCATCTCGGTCGCCGCCATCCGGTGAACCTGGGCGTGGTGGGTGACATCGCACCGACGCTGGATGCACTGCTGCCGATGCTGCCACCCCGCGAGGACAGCACGTTCCTCGACGAGTGCATCGAGCGTCGCGACAAGGCGCTGGCCAAGCGTGAGCAGGAGGAGCAGCCGGGCGAGGGCGAACTGATCCATCCGCAGCACCTGACCGCGCTGCTGTCGAAATACGCCAGCGACGATGCGTTGTTCACCGCCGACGGTGGCTCGCCGATGGTGTGGGTGCTGCGGCATATCCGCGTCAATGGCCGTCGCCGCACGCTTACCAGTCTCCTGCACGGCACGATGGCCAATGCGATGCCGCAGGCGCTGGGCCTGCAGAAGGCGTTCCCGGGCCGGCAGGTGATCTCGCTGTCGGGCGATGGTGGCCTGGCGATGCTGCTGGGCGATCTGCTGACCGCCGTGCAGGAGAAGCTGCCGATCAAGGTGGTGGTGTTCAACAACGGTTCGTTGAACTTCGTGGAGCTGGAGCAGAAGGTGGAAGGGCTGCTGGACAACTACACCGATCTGAAGAATCCGGATTTCGGCCGTCTGGCCGAGGTGATCGGTTTCCATGGCCGCACGGTCACCCGCAGCGAGGACCTGGAGGAGGCCGTGCAGGACTTCCTCGCCCAGCGCGGTCCGGCATTGCTGGACGTGCATACCAGCCGGGCGGAGCTGGTGATGCCGCCGCAGATCGAGGCCAAACAGGTGGCGGGTACCGCCCTGTATGCGGCCAAGGCGGTGTTGAATGGCCGCTTCGACGACGTGAAGCATCTGCTGGTGGACAACTTCCTGAAGAAGTGAGGGTTGGGGTTTTATGCAGGGCTGCGCCCTGCACCTGCTACGAGCCAGAGCCAGAGCAGAAGCGGGTTATCTGGGGGATGGCGGGGTGGGTCAGGTTGCGGGGGACGCCGTAAACCCGTCCTTGGGGGCTTGGCCGCGGCATCCATGCCGCGGACACCCCCGCAACCGGACCCACCCCGCCTTCGACAGATTCCTGTGATCTGTCGGAATGGCATGGCTGTTGCCTGATGGGTGTCGACCTTGGTCGACACGGTAGATCCACGCCATGCGTGGATGAACGAAGGAGTGATCGGGATGATCTTCTGTAGCCGAGCCATGCTCGGCTCAGAGGCTTCGCGTATGGCAGCCGAGCATGCGCTCGGCGCTACAACGAGAGCCTGCCTTTGCTTTTGATCTTTTGATTCTCTTCCGTGGCTGGCACACGCGGGAAACTGTCAGGGGCCGGGCGGGTGGGCGTCGCGGGGGTGTCCGCGGCATGGATGCCGCGGCCAAGCCCCCAGGGATGGGTTCACGGCGTCCCCCGCGACGCCCACCCGCACGGGCCAGCCCGGGATCTGCGATTTGCGCCCGGCCACGAGGGGCCCTGCCGTTGGCTGGAACCCATCATTCCACCGTGGAATTGGCGCGCCGGCGCCGCTGGGCCTACCATCGGCGCTCCCCACCCCCATCGCCCCTTCCATGTCCGCTCCCGCTTCCGCCGCACCGCGTCGCTGGTTCGTCGCCGGTGACTTCAATGGCTTCTTCGGCCTGGTCGTCGACAACCTCTCCATCCTCGGCTTCATCGCCATGGCGTTGGTCGGCATCTTCCAGTTTCCCGCCGACGTGGTGTTCGGCCGCATGTTTCCCGGTACCGCCTTCGGCGTGCTGATCGGCAATCTGCTGTACACGTTGATGGCGCGCCGGTTGGCGGCACGCACAGGGCGTGATGACGTCACGGCGATGCCGCTGGGGCTGGATGCGCCTACCAGCATCGGCATGGCATTGCTGGTGCTCGGTCCGGCGTTCGTCGCGTTCAAGCAGCAGGGCATGGATCCGCATGCCGCCGGCATTGCGACCTGGCAGCTGGGCATGGCGGCGCTGGTCATCATGGGCGCGCTCAAGCTGGTGCTCTCCTTCTTCGGCGAAGCCGTCACCCGCGCGCTGCCGCGTGCAGCGTTGCTCGGCTCCATCGCCGGCATCGCGCTGGTACTGATGGGCCTGCTGCCGTTGCTGGAAACCCTGCGTTCGCCACTGGTCGGCTTCACCACGTTGGGCCTGCTGCTGTATGTGCTGATCGCCAAGGGCCGGCTGCCGGTGCGTGGCCCGGGTGTGCTGCTGGCGTTCGTGTTCGGCACCGTCCTGTACTACGGCCTCGGTCTGGCGGGACTGGGGGCCCCCGGCTTCCACGTGCCGGCGTGGACGCCGCCGCAGGTGGTGCTGCCGCTGCCGACGCTGGGCTTCCTGGACGGCCTGCCCACGGCAATGACCTACCTGCCGCTGCTGTTGCCGTTCGGCCTGCTGATGGTGGTCGGTGGCATCAACGTGTCCGAGAGCGCGCGCGCGGCCGGGGATGATTACCGCACCCGCGATATCCTGCTGGTGGAAGCGGTGGCCACGCTGGTGGCCGGTGTCTGCGGCGGTGTCGCGCAGACCACCCCCTACATCGGCCAGCCTGCATACAAGCACATGGGCGCACGCAGCGGGTACACGCTGCTGACGGGCCTGTTCGTCGGCATCGGCGGCATGCTCGGCATCATTTCCGGGCTGGTGCAGTGGCTGCCGCTGGCGGTACTGGCGCCGATCATCGTGTACGTTGCCATCGACATCACCACCCAGGCTTTCCAGGCCACACCGCGACAGCACGCCGGAGCGATGGTGTTCGGCTTCCTGCCTTCGGTGGCCTACCTGCTGGCAATCAAGGCGCCGGGCTGGATCGCACCGGACCAGCTGCCGCAGCTGCTGACCAAGCTCGATGGACACGGCCTGCCGGAACTGGCCGTGATCTTCACTCTGGGCAACGGCTTCATCATCACCTCGATGCTGTGGATTTCCGCCGTGGCCGCGATGGTTGACGGCCGTCTGCGCCGCGCCTGCGGCTTCCTGCTGGTGGCGGCTGTGCTGACCCTGTTCGGCCTGATCCACTCGGTGGATCCGCGCGGCGGCATCTACCTGCCGTGGGACCTTGAAGGCCTGGCGCGTACCATCAGCTGGCAGTTTGCAGGGGCTTACGTGGCGCTGGCACTGCTGCTGGGGCTGTTGTCGCTGCAGAAGCAGGCGGTGAAGCCGCTGGGTGATCGCGCCGATCATTGACCGGGAACACGCCGGGCATGGCCCGGCGCTACCGCTCTCCGTCCAGCTCGGGGTAGTGGCGGAAGATGCCGTTGGTGTTGAACGCCAATCGCCGCTCCGACGCGAGATAGGCAGCGATGTTCGGTCGCTTCGCCACCCGCTCCTGCAGTGCCCGCAGCAGGGGCAGGCGCGGCGTGAGTGCCTGCATCCGGCGCGGGAACATGTAGTCCAGCCCGCTCATCAGCTGGAACAGCGACAGATCCACGTAGGAGTGCTCGCGCAGTGCATGGCGGCCACCGTTGGCCGCCAGCACCTGCTCGAAATAGCCGAGGAACTTCGGCAGCCGCTCGCTGCGCAATGACGCCGCACGTGCGTTGGCTTCGGTCTTCTGTTCCTCGTAGTACTTCGACGCGGCAATCGGATGGTGGGTGTCGTGTACTTCAGCCACCAGGTCGGCAATGGTCAGCTGCAACTGCAGCGCCTGCATGCGCCGCGCCGCGGCCTGCGGCACCAGATCCAGGGTGGGGCCGAGAAAATCCAGGATCGCTGCGACCTGCGCGATGACCTGTCGCCCCGCCTTGAGGAACGGGGGGGCGAACGGTTGCGCGCCCTCACTGTGGCCATCGAGAAAGGGTTGCATCACGGCGTCGCCATGTATCCGCGCCATGTCGATGTAGTCGGCGCCAGCGTCTTCCAAGGCCAATCGTACGAATTCGCCACGTCCCTGGATGCCGGTCCAGTAGTACAACGCGTAGTGCATGGCACGGTCTCCCCACGACAAGGTGCACAGCCTCGCGCAGCGCGCGCAAAGCAGGCGTGAGCGTGCCCTGCGTGCGGCGCCAACCCCAACGGCAGCGGAACACGCGGGGAACCCTCGGGAATCGAGAGGGTCACACCTTGTCCATGCAGATGGAAAACGAGGGACTGCATCATGCAGAGTGGAAAGGCGGTATGGCCCTGGGTGCTGGGTGTGGTGGTGATCGGTGGCGCGGGCGGTTGGCTGTTCCGCGATCAGCTCAAGAGCCTGGCGGACGGTGTCCCGGTGCCGGTGCAGTCGCCCCCCGCCAGTGCTGGCGCACCGCCACAACCGAAGGCGGCCGCAGAAACCGCACCGGCGCCGCCCGCCATCCAGCATCCGCTGGACACCGAAGCCGCGGCCGATCCCGCGCTGCCGGAACTGGCCGACAGCGATATCGCGGCCTGGAGCGCATTGAGCCAGCTGTTCCAGGGGGAGGGGCCGCTCACCCTGCTGCTGCGCGATCACCTGATCCAGCGCCTGGTGACCCAGGTCGACAATCTGGACAAGCCCAGTGTTCCGCCGACCGCATTGGCCGCGCGGCCTCTGCCGGGGAGCCTGCAGGTCGAGCCGGGCGAGGGCGGGGAACGCATCGCCGCCAGCAACGCCGCGCGCTATGCGCCCTATGTGCAGGCATTCACCGCGCTGGACCCGGCGGCAACGGCTACGGCGTACAAGCGCTTCTACCCGTTGATCCAGCAGGCCTATGTCGATCTTGGGCGGCCAGAGGGCTACTTCAATGATCGCCTGGTGGCGGTGATCGACCATCTGCTGGAGACCCCGGAGCCGCAGCAGGCGCCCCTCGTTCAACGCGATGAAGGGGGCCGCTACCGCTTCGTGGATCCGGATCTGCAGGCGCGCTCGATTGGCCAGAAGGCCCTGCTGCGCATGGATGTGGCGCAATCTCGGGCGGTCAAGCAGCAGCTCCGGGCGATCCGCAGCGCGATCGCGCGCTGAGCGATCGCGGGCGCGGCCCGCCATGCGTAACTGATCCGGATCAACGCGCCGACCACACCCGCTCCGGCATGCTGGCCCCAGGCTGACTGGCCCCGGGGTGCAGTCGCAGCCACCCTTGAAACCGGGTGGTGCAACCGCATCTTTCCAGCATCGCCGGCACGGGCCGGCACTGACGACCGATGAGGATTCGCAATGCGGATGGACAAGCTCACTTCGCGTTTCCAGCAGGCGCTGGCGGACGCGCAGTCGTTGGCCGTGGGCCGCGACAACAGCATCATCGAACCGGTCCACGTGTTCAGCGCACTGCTGGACCAGCAGGGCGGCAGCACGCGCCCGCTGCTGGCGCAGGCCGGTGTGAATGTGCCGGTGCTGCGCGAGCGCCTGGACGAGGCGCTGGACGCGCTGCCGAAGGTGTCCGGGCAGGCCGGCAACCTGTCGATCGGCAATGATCTCAACCGCCTGCTCAACCACACCGACAAGCTGGCCCAGCAGCACGGCGATGCCTTCATCGCCAGCGAGTGGTTCGTGCTGGCGGCGCTGGAGGATGGCGGCACGCTCGGCATGGCGCTGCGCGCCGCCGGTGCCGACAAGGCGCGCCTGCAGTCGGCGATCGACAAGCTGCGCGGCGGCGAGAACGTGCAGTCGGAGAACGCCGAAGAGCAGCGCCAGGCGCTGGAGAAGTACACCATCGACCTGACCGCGCGCGCCGAGAGCGGCAAGCTGGACCCGGTGATCGGCCGTGACGAGGAAATCCGCCGCACCATCCAGGTACTGCAGCGCCGGACCAAGAACAACCCCGTGCTGATCGGCGAACCCGGCGTGGGCAAGACCGCGATCGTGGAAGGGCTGGCCCAGCGCATCATCAACGACGAAGTGCCCGAGGGCCTGCGCGGCAAGCGCGTGCTGTCACTGGACATGGGCGCGTTGATCGCCGGCGCCAAGTTCCGCGGTGAATTCGAGGAGCGACTGAAGGGCGTATTGAACGACCTGGCCAAGAACGAAGGGCAGATCATCCTGTTCATCGATGAGCTGCACACCATGGTCGGGGCCGGCAAGGCCGACGGTGCGATGGACGCCGGCAACATGCTGAAGCCGGCGCTGGCGCGCGGCGAGCTGCACTGCATCGGTGCCACTACGCTGGACGAGTACCGCAAGTACATCGAGAAGGATGCCGCACTGGAACGCCGCTTCCAGAAGGTATTCGTGGGCGAGCCTTCGGTGGAGGACACCATTGCCATCCTGCGTGGGCTGAAGGAGAAGTACGCCCTGCACCACGGCGTTGAGATCACCGACCCGGCGATCGTTGCTGCGGCCACGCTGTCCAACCGCTACATCACCGACCGCCAGCTGCCGGACAAGGCCATCGATCTGATGGACGAGGCCGCCTCGCGCCTGCGCATGGAGATCGACTCCAAGCCCGAGGAACTGGATCGGCTGGAGCGGCGCGTGATCCAGCTGAAGATCCAGCGCGAAATGCTGAAGAAGGAGAAGGACGATGCCTCGCGGCAGCGCCTTGCCGATCTGGAGAATGACATCGAGGTGCTGGAGCGCGAATTCTCCGACCTCAATGAAATCTGGAAGTCGGAGAAGGCCGCGCTGCAGGGCGCAACGAAGATCAAGGAGCAGGTGGAGCAGGCCAAGCTGGAGCTGGAAGCCGCGCAGCGCCGGCAGGATTTCGCCAGGATGAGCGAGATCCAGTATGGGCTGCTGCCCCAACTGGAAAAGCAGCTGGCGGCTGCCCAGGAAGCCGAGCACAAGGACTTCAAGCTGGTGCAGGACCGGGTGACCGATGAGGAGATCGCCGAGGTCGTGTCGCGCTGGACCGGCATCCCGGTGAACAAGATGCTCGAAGGCGAGCGCGACAAGCTGTTGCGGATGGAAGAGGTGCTGCACAACCGCGTGGTCGGCCAGGAAGAGGCGATCAAGGTGGTGTCTGACGCGGTGCGTCGCTCACGCGCGGGCCTGTCCGACCCGAACCGGCCTGCCGGCTCGTTCCTGTTCCTGGGCCCGACCGGCGTCGGCAAGACTGAACTGTGCAAGTCCCTGGCCGAATTCCTGTTCGACAGCGCCGACGCGATGGTCCGCATCGACATGAGCGAGTTCATGGAGAAGCACAGCGTCGCCCGCCTGATCGGTGCACCTCCGGGCTACGTCGGCTATGAGGAAGGGGGCTACCTGACCGAAGCCGTGCGTCGCCGTCCGTACTCGCTGATCCTGCTCGACGAGGTCGAGAAGGCGCATCCGGACGTGTTCAACATCCTGCTGCAGGTGCTGGACGATGGCCGCCTGACCGATGGCCAGGGCCGCACGGTGGACTTCCGCAATACCGTCATCGTGATGACCTCGAACCTGGGCTCGCACCAGATCCAGGACATGAGCGGTGACGACAGCCCGGAGGCCTACATGCAGATGAAGGCCGCGGTGATGGGGGTGGTGCAGGCGCACTTCCGTCCGGAGTTCATCAACCGCCTCGACGATATCGTGGTGTTTCACCCGCTGGACAAGCAGCAGATCAAGCAGATCGCGCGCATCCAGATGCGCGGGCTGGAGAAGCGGCTGGCCGAGCGCGGCCTGAAGCTGGTGGTGTCCGACGCCGCGTTCGACCTGCTGGGCAATGTGGGCTTCGATCCGGTATACGGCGCACGCCCGCTGAAGCGCGCGATCCAGTCGCAGCTGGAGAATCCGCTGGCACAGAAGATCCTGTCGGGCGCCTTCGCCAACGGTGACACCATCGAGGTCGGCAACGACGGCGGTCACCTGGTGTTCGCCAAGGCCTGATGTCGGCCGGGTTCCCGCCCATGGGGGCGGGAACCTGCGGGCTGCCGGGCAGGTCCTGATAACCACAGGTTACGGGCTCATCGCCAGCGGCTCTCAGCGTGCGCGGTGGGGGTCGCCTATCGTGCAGGTTCCCCGGATGGAACCTGACGCGATGAGTGATCCGCAGTGGCAACTGGAAACCCTGGCCGTGCACGGCGGCTACCGGCCCGACCCGACCACGCGCGCAGTGGCGGTGCCCATCTACCAGACCGTGGCCTACGCCTTCGATGACACCCAGCACGGCGCCGATCTGTTCGATCTGAAGGTGCAGGGCAACATCTATACCCGCATCATGAATCCCACCACCGACGTGCTGGAGCAACGTCTGGCCGCGCTGGAAGGCGGGATCGGTGCGCTGGCGCTGGCATCCGGGCAGGCTGCGATCACCTATGCGATCCAGACCATCGCCGAAGCAGGCGACAACATCGTCGCCGCCAGTGCGCTGTATGGCGGCAGCCTCAATCTGCTGGCGCATACGCTGCCGCAGTACGGCATCCAGGCGCGGTTCGCCGACCCGGCCGATCCGTCAGCCTTTGCTCCCCTCATCGACAGCCGTACCAAGGCGGTGTTCGTCGAGTCGATCGGCAATCCACGCGGGAATGTCACCGACATCGCCGCGATTGCCGAAGTCGCCCATGCCGCCGGCGTGCCCTTGATTGTCGACAACACGGTTGCCACGCCTTTCCTGCTGCGCCCGTTCGAGCATGGCGCGGATATCGTGGTGCAATCGCTGACCAAGTACCTCGGCGGCCATGGCAACAGTCTGGGGGGAGCGATCATCGATTCGGGCCGCTTCGACTGGACGGCGCAGCCACAGCGTTTCGCCCGTCTCAACCAGCCGGACCCGAGCTATCACGGTGTGGTCTACACCGACGCCCTCGGCCCGGCCGCCTACATCGGCCGTGCGCGGGTGGTGCCGCTGCGCAATACCGGCGCGGCGCTGTCGCCGTTCAATGCGTTCCTCATCCTGCAGGGCATCGAGACCCTGGCCCTGCGCATGGAACGGATCAACGCCAACGCGCTGGCCGTGGCGCAGTATCTGAAGCAGCATCCCAAGGTGGCGTGGGTGCGCTATGCCGGCCTGCCGGATGACCCTGAGCATGCGGGCGCACAGCGTTACCTGCGTGGGCAGGGCTCAGGCGTGCTGACCTTTGGCCTTCCTGGCGGACGTGAGGCCGGTGCCCGCTTCCTGGACGCACTGAAGCTGTTCACGCGGCTGGTCAACCTGGGTGACGCCAAGTCGCTGGCCACCCATCCGGCATCCACCACCCATCGCCAGCTGGATGCCGATGAACTGGCCCGCGCAGGGGTCAGCGAAGACACGGTGCGGCTGTCGATCGGCATCGAGCACATCGGCGACCTACAGGCCGACCTGCAGCAGGCGCTGGCCGGCGCCTGATAGCCAGGCGCTTGGTCGTCATCGCCAGTGGCGATCACCACCGCCGCCGCGATGCGCTACGGTGGAGCTGCCTCTCCAAGGCGTGGCACTGGTGTTACCTATCCCCGGTCGATGCGGGTCGACCGGGGATTTTTCATGGCAGCCGCCGGGCATGGCCCGGCGCTACGCCGTCCGCCCTGCCTCACACCACCGGAATGCTGTGCTGGCCGAGATTCCGGTAGGGCGGGGTGGACATGATCATCTCCGCCAGCGAATAGGCCAGCTCGCGCTCGGCCATCACCGTGCCATCGGCGCCATGTTCCAGCAGGTGCTTCACTTCAGCATCGCTGTGTGCCCGTGCCAGCAGGGTCAGCTCGGGATTGATCGCGCGCAGTTTGGCCAGCGCTTCGCCGGCTTCCAATGGCTGCGGAATGGCCAGGACGGCGATCTTGGCGCGCTCCGGGTGGGCCTCGGCCAGCACCCGGTCGGCCGCGGCGCTGCCACGGATCGCCGCGAGGCCACTGGCATGTGCACGCTCGACATGGTCCTTGTTGTCATCGATCACCAGCACCGGTACGCCGCGGTCGCGCAGCACCTGCGCCAGCTCGCTGCCAACCCGGCCGTAGCCGATCACGATAGCGTGGTCATGCAGGTCGCGCGAGGGCCCGGTGGCTTCTTCCGGCTCCGGCGCCTGCGGCAGCTGCTCCTGCTTCGCCTGCCAGCGGTCGAGCAGGCCGAACACCAGCGGGTTGAGCATGATCGACACCAGTGCACCGGCCAGCACCAGCGACTGTCCTTCCTTCGGCAGGATCTGCAGCGAGACACCGAGGCCGGCGATGATGAAGGCGAACTCACCGATCTGCGCCAGGCTGGCCGAGATGGTCAGCGCGGTGCTGCTCGGGTGGCCGAACGCCCGCACGATGAAGAAGGCGGCGGCGGACTTGCCGAACATGATGATCAGCACCGTGGCCAGTACCTGCCACGGATGCTGCACGACGATGTTGGGGTCGAACAGCATGCCCACCGAAACGAAGAACAGCACCGCGAACGCATCGCGCAGCGGCAGCGAATCATGCGCCGCCTTGTGGCTCAGTTCCGATTCGTTGAGCAGCATCCCGGCGAAGAACGCGCCCAGCGCGAAGGACACGCCGAACAGCATGGCCGAACCGAAGGCCACGCCCAGTGCGATCGCCAGCACTGACAGGGTGAACAGCTCGCGCGAGCCGGTGCCGGCGATGCGTTCGAGGATCCAGGGAATGACCCGCCGACCGACCACCAGCATCACGGCCACGAACAGGCCAAGCTGCACGAACGTCCAGCCCAGATCGGCCAGCACGCTGCCGACGGTGTGGGTTTCCTTGGCCGCATCGGGGCCGAACACGCCGGCGAGCACCGGCATCATCACCAGTGCCAGTACGCAGGCCAGATCCTCCACGATCAGCCAGCCCACTGCGATCTTGCCGCGCATGGTCTCCAGCAGGCGGCGCTCTTCCATCGCCCGCAGCAGGACCACGGTACTGGCGGTGGCCAGCGAGAAGCCGAAGATCACCCCATGCAGCGTCGGCCAGCCCATCAACCACGCCACGCCCCAGCCGAGCAGGGTGGCCACCGCGATCTGGCCGATGGCACCCGGGATCGCGATGGCCTTGACCGCCATCAGGTCCTTCAGCGAGAAGTGCAGGCCGACGCCGAACATCAGCAGCATCACGCCCAGTTCGGCCAGCTGGTTGGCCAGCGCCTGGTCGGCGACGAACCCCGGGGTGAATGGCCCCACGCAGATGCCAGCAACCAGATACCCGACCAGGGGAGACAAACGCAGCTTGTTGGCCAGCGCGCCGAAGATGAAGGCGAGCCCCAGGCCAACGGCGACGATGTTGATCAGGTCGGTGTCATGGTGCATCGGCACTCGCAGGGTTCGGGGAGGGGGATGTCCCGATTTTCACCCAAGCGGCCAGATGCAGCAAACCCGGCAGGTGGAACGGATGGTTTGAGCAGTACAGGGCCGATCCCTTCTGCCGGAACAGAAGGGATGCAGGTTCCACCGCGCCGCCGGGCGCGGCCCGGCGTTACCGGTGCCGCTTACCAGGTGTACCGGATACGCCCGTACACATACGCGCCGTTGAAGCCGAACGGCGAGTAGTTGCTGTACGGCAGCATGCCGAAGGTCGAGTTCTGCAGGTCCGCCGTCCGGTCCGGATACTTGTCCAGCAGATTGTCCGCGCCGACGGTCAGGGTCCAGTTGCTGCTCGGCTTGTAGCTGGCCGAGGCATCCACTACCCAGGCATCACCGTAGGTCTGGTCACGCAGCGCGGTGGCCGAATTGCGCACGGTGAACTTGCCGTAGCGTGTGGCCGCCAGGCCCAGCTCCCAATGATCCGAGCGCCAGGTGCCGCTGAGGATCGCCTTGTCGCGCGGATAGCTGTCCTCGATGCGGCCGATCTCATCGCGGCCGATCAGCGACTGCGAGATACCCAGCGTCGGGAACACCGACGGAGACCCGTTCACCCGCTTCACTTCGGTTTCGTTGTAGCTGTAGGCCGCCGTCAGCTCCAGGCTGCTGGCACTGAAGGGCACGGTATAGCTGGAGACGAAGTCCACGCCCCGCGTGCGCGTGTCCAGTGCGTTGGTGAAGTACGAGAAGGCCGTCACCTGCGGCAGGCCCAGCCCGCCCAGCAGCGCGGCGGCAGCCGGCGTGGTGGTGATGTTGGAGGACAGCGCGATGCGATCGTCAATGTCGATCTGGTACGCATCGACGGTCACGTACAGGCGGTCCACCGGCTGCAGCACCAGGCCCAGGCTGTAGCTGGTGGAGGTCTCGGCCTTCAGTGGCGAGGCGCCCAGCGCTTGTGCGGCCGGGCTGGTGGTGGGGAAAGTGCCGCGTTCGAAGAAGTCACCGTTGATGATGGTGCTGGTCACCGCCTGGTAGCCCTGCTGGCCCAGCGATGGCGCGCGGAAGCCACTGGACGCGGTGGCCCGCAGCGCGACCTTGTCGGTGAACGCGTAGCGTGCCGATAGCTTGCCGGAGAAGCGGTCACCGAAGTCCGAATAGTCTTCGTAGCGCCCGGTGAGGCCGGCGGAGAACTTCTCGGTCAGGTCCGCTTCCAGGCCGGCGTAGACCGCATAGTTGTGGCGGTCGGTATGCACTTCATTGGTCGGGGTGAAGCCGGCGAAGCCCTGTGCGCCGCTGCCGGTGTACGAATTCAGCTCGCCCGGGTTCTGGTCCCACTTCTCCTTGCGGTACTCACCACCGAAGGACAGCGTCACCGGATAGGCCAGGCCCCAGTCCAGCGACTTGGTCAGGTCGGCATTGAAGATGTCCTGCTGGTACTTCAACGTGCCGTCGTAGAACGAGCTCGGGCTGGCCGTGCCCAGGCTGTAGTTGATGGTGTTGCGGGTGTGGAAATCCAGGGTGTTCTCGCCGTGGTTCAGGCTCAGGTCCCAGGTCCAGCCGCTGTCGGTGCTGCCCTTGACGCCGGCCACCAGCGAGCGGTCCTTGGAGTACTGGTTGATCTGCGGCACGAAGCCGTCGGGATAGACCTGGGCCAGCAGGGCGCCCTGCCCACTGTGGTTGCGCGAGCGGTAGAACGCGAACGAGGTGATGTCGCGGTTGCTGAGCAACGCGCTGGCGTAGCCGGTAACGCGGTCGCTGAAGTCGAAGCTGGCGTTGGCCGAGGCGGCGGTCGCATCCACGCGCGGATCGCCGACCACGAAGGTCGTCTCGCCGATGCCAGGGAAATTGCCGGTGTTCGGTGTGCTGCCCTGGTAAGGACCGGCGCGGTTGCTTTCATCCTGCTGGCTGATCTGCCCGGCCACGTGCAGGCGGCCACGGCCGCTGCCGAACTCCACGCCGGTATCGCCGGAGAGCTGGTACTTGTTGCCATCGCCGGCCGAATACTGGCCGTAGTCGACGGCCAGGCTGCCGCCGCTGCCGCTGCCCTTGAGCACGATGTTGATGACGCCGGCGATGGCGTCCGAGCCGTACTGCGCCGAAGCGCCATCGCGCAGCACTTCAACGCGCTCGATGGCGGCGATCGGAATCGCATTGATGTCCACCGCCGACGAGCCGCGGCCGATGCTGCCGTTGACGTTGATCATGGCGGAGGTGTGGCGGCGCTTGCCGTTGACCAGCACCAGCACCTGGTCCGGTGACAGGCCACGCAGCTGCGCCGGTCGCACGCCGCTGGTGCCGTCGGTCAGGGCCGGGCGCGGGAAGTTCAGCGAGGGCAGGGCACGCGACAGCGCGGTGGCCAGTTCGCTGGTGCCGGTGGACTGCAGAACCTCGGGGGTGATGATGTCGATCGGGGACTGCGATTCGGCGACCGTGCGGTCGGCCACGCGGGTACCGGTGACGATCACGGTGTCCAGTGTGTTGGCGGCAGTACCGCTCTGCTGGGCGGCGGCGAGGAACGGAGAGCCACCGAGTGCGACAGCGACGGCGGCGGCGATCAGGCTGGTCTTGCGGGTCATCGGGACGGAACTCCGGTTGGCGGGGACGGCACCGGTATCGACATCACGAGGTGAAGCGGACGACGGTTGTTGCGGTGCGCAAAATAGGAATTAACGGGATATTCAGTGCCTGTCAAATGCCGGCCATCGGAAAAAACGTTGCAGCAGCAACCATTTAGCCGCGATGGGCATCATCATGAGAGGGGCCCGGGACACGTGCGGTGAGGACGTGGGAGAGAGGAAACGCCAGCCGCTGCGCATCCCGGGGCGCGTCAAGTATTCGTTAACGCTAGAATTGCGTCGCAGGAACAGTGCTCACCAGCACATTCCATCCGGTTATATGGACCCCTCCCCCGATGATTTCGCTTCGTAATTTCGCCTTGCGCCGCGGCGAGCGGCTGCTGTTGTCCAACGTCGACCTGACCCTGCATGCCGGTTACCGGGTGGGCGTGGTCGGCCGCAACGGTGCCGGCAAGTCCAGCCTGTTCGCGGCGGTGAAGGGCGAACTGGAGGCCGACAAGGGCGACGTCGACCTGCCCGGCAAGGTCCGCATTGCCAGCGTGGCCCAGGAAACCCCGTCGCTGCCGGATCCGGCGTTGAGCTTCGTGCTCGGTGGCGATACGGAAGTGGCCGCCGTGCTGGCCGAAGAGGCCGATGCGACCGCCCGTGAAGACTGGGAGGCGGTGGCCAATGCCCATACCCGGATGGCCGAGATGGGCGCCTATGACGCCGAAGCACGTGCCGGCAAGCTGCTGCACGGCCTCGGATTCCCGGCCGAGACCCACCACCGCGCGGTGTCCTCGTTCTCCGGTGGCTGGCGCGTGCGCCTGAACCTGGCCCGCGCGCTGATGATGCCCAGCGACCTGCTGCTGCTCGACGAACCGACCAACCACCTCGATCTGGATGCGGTGTACTGGCTGGAACAGTGGCTGCTGAAGTACCCCGGCACGCTGCTGCTGATCTCGCATGACCGCGAGTTCCTCGACAACGTTGCCACCCACACCCTGCACCTGCATGGGGGTGGCGCCAAGCTGTACCCGGGCGGCTACACCGATTTCGAGCGCCAACGTGCCGAGCAGCTGCGCCAGCAGCAGATCGCGCACGAGAAGGAACAGGCCGAGCGGGCCCACCTGCAGAGCTTCATCGACCGCTTCAAGGCGCAGGCCAGCAAGGCCGCGCAGGCGCAGAGCCGCATGAAGCGCCTGGCCAAGCTGGCCGGTACCGAGGCCGTGCGTGCCGAGCGCGAGTTCCGTATCGAGTTCGCACCGCCCGCCAAACTGCCGTTCTCGCTGATCCGCCTGAATCATGTCGAGGCGGGCTATGGCCAGGACGCCGTGATCCTGCACAACGTCGGCTTTGGTCTGGAAGCGGGACAGCGTATCGGCCTGCTCGGCCCCAACGGCGCCGGCAAGACCACCCTGGTGAAGACCCTGGTGGGCGAGCTGGCACCGATTGCCGGCGAGCGCATGGCCCATCCGGACCTGAAGATCGGCTACTTCGCACAGCACACGGTCGAGTCGCTGCACGAAGGCCAGTCGCCGATGGAGCATTTCCGCGAGATCGCGCCGGATGCGCCGAACCAGTCGTTCCGCGATTTTCTCGGCAAGTGGAATTTCCCGGGTGATCGTGCATTCGAGCCGGTCGATGGCTTCTCCGGTGGTGAGCGTGCGCGCCTGGCGCTGGCGCTGATCGCCTGGCAGCAGCCGAACGTGCTGCTGCTGGACGAACCGACCAACCACCTGGACCTGGAAATGCGCGAGGCGCTGGCCGAAGCGCTGGCAACCTTCGAAGGCGCGATCGTGATGGTCTCCCATGATCGCCACCTGATCGGCCTGGTCTGCGATACCTACTGGCGCGTGGCCGATGGCGTGGTCGAGCCGTTCGACGGAGATCTCGACGCCTACGCTGCGTGGCTGCGCACCCGTCCGCAGGCGCAGGGCACCAAGGCGCGCATGGAGCAGGTGGAAGAGCCGGTAGTGGTCAAGACCGCACCGGTGGCGCAGGTCGTGCAGAAGAAGCCGGTGAATCCGCACAAGCTGGCCGCGGCGGAAGCCAAGGTGGCCGAGCTGGAAGCCGGCCTGGCCGAACTGGACCGTCAACTGGCGGACCCGGCCAACTATGCCGACAGCACCCGCATGGCCGTGCTGGGCCGTGATCGCGAAACGGCCGCTGCGCAGCTGGAAAAGGCTGAAGCTGCCTGGATGGAACTGCTGGAGTCCTGATGGAGGGCGCCGGGCCATGCCCGGTGGTGTTCCCGATCCGCTTCGCTCGCCGGGCATGGCCCGGCGCTACCGCTCGTGCGCATCAGCCCTGCGCCTGCAACCATTCCCGGAAACGTCGTGCAGGCTCACGCTCGGCGCGTGAGCGCAGCCTCGTCAGCCAGTAGCGGCCCAGTTCCAGCGTCGTGGCGAACGGCTGCAGCAGCCGTCCTTCCGCCAGTTCCTGTTCGAACATGCGCAGCGGCAGCAGGGCCACGCCGGCCCCTCCGGCAGCGGCCATGGCCAAGGTCAGCGACGAATCGAATACCGGCCCGCGCGCCTCCACGCCGCTGACCCCGGCCGCCTGCAGCCAGCGCGGCCATTCGTCATTGCGATAGGAGCGCAGCAGCGGCAGCGTGCCCAGATCACGCGGCTGTTTCAGCCGGCGTGCCAGGGCGGGGGCGCACAGCGGTGCGAACGGCGCATCCAGGATCGCCGTGCAGGCCTGCCCCTGCCAGTCGCCCTCACCGAAGCGGATGGCCAGGTCCAGGCCTTCGCCGGCAAGATCGATGCGGTTGTTGTGCGTCTGCACGCGAAGCTCGATATCCGGATGCGCGGCCTCGAACGCGGCCAGGCGTGGCAGCAGCCAGCCGGTGGCGAAGGTACCCACCACGCCCAGCGTCAGCACTTCGCGGGCCGCTCCCCCCGTGTAGCGCGCGATGCTGGCCGAGATGCGCTCGAACGCTTCGTTGAGCACCGGGAACAGCGCGGCGCCTTCATCGGTGAGGGCGACGCCGCGAGGCAGGCGATGGAACAGGCGGATCCCCAGCCGGTCCTCCAGGCCCCGGATCTGATGGCTCAACGCGGCCTGGCTGACGCACAGCTCAAGCGCGGCGCGGGTGAAGTTCTGGTGGCGGGCCGCTGCTTCGAAGGCGCGCAGGGCGTTGAGCGGCAGAGTCGGATGCAGCATCGGAAAGCCGTGAGCTGAAATGATGACTGATCGTAGCGGGATCCGGATGGTTCGTGGAATCTCCGTTGAATGCCCTTCTTAGGCATGAATGAAATTGATGGCACGTGCTGAAAAAACGCGCTGGTCAGGCGCGGCGGGGGCTTTCGATAATCGGGTTCACTTTCCGGAGGTCCTGCATGTTGCCCCGTCGACGATTCCTTCAGTTCAGTACTTCAGCAGTGGTGTCTTCACTGGCTCTGCCGCTGATCGCCCGTGCTGCCGGCAGGGGCGTTGGCACGTCGGCGGCGGCCGGCGCGATCGCCGCCGCCACGGACTTTGCCGCCCTGGAAAAGGCCTGCGCGGGCCGGCTTGGCGTGACCGTGCTGGATACCGCCAGCGGTCGCCGCATCGGCCATCGCCAGGATGAGCGGTTCCCGCTGTGCAGCACGTTCAAGACGGTGCTGGCGGCCACGGTGCTGGACCAGTCACGGCGCGTGCCCGGGCTGCTGGACAGGCGCGTGCCGGTGCGCGAGGCCGACCTGCTTTCGCATGCGCCGGTGGCGCGCCGCCACGCCGGCAAGGATCTGACCGTACGCGACCTGTGCCGGGCAACGATCATCACCAGCGACAACACGGCGGCCAATCTGTTGTTCGACGTGGTGGGCGGGCCGCCCGCCGTGACGGCCTTCCTGCGCGCTCAGGGCGACAGCGTGACCCGCAGCGATCGTCTCGAGCCGGAACTGAACAGCTTCGCCGAGGGTGATCCACGTGACACCACCACGCCGGCGGCGATGGCCGCGACCCTGCAGCGGCTGGTGCTGGGCGATGCGCTGGCGCCGGGCGCGCGCCAGCAACTGGCCGACTGGCTGATCGACAACGAAACCGGCGATGCGTGCCTGCGCGCAGGGCTGGGCGCGCGCTGGCGGGTGGGCGACAAGACCGGCAGCAATGGCGAGGATGCACGCAATGACACCGCCGTGTTGTGGCCCATGGGGGGAGGGGCACCCTGGGTGATTACGGCCTACCTGCAGGCTGCGGACATCAGCAACGATCAACGCGCCAGCGTGCTGGCGCAGGTTGGACGCATCGCGGACAGGCTGATCGGCTGACGCCCGCCCGTCTCCGGGCCGGGCTTGCTCCGAGGGTCGTGCGCGCGCATCCTGCGCGCGTTCGAAACCACACGGAAGTCCCCCATGAGTCATGAGTTGATCTACCTGCTGCTGATCTTCGCGCTGCTGGTGATCCCGCGCGCGCTGCAGCGCTTCAGCCTGCCCGCACCGCTCACCTGCCTGCTGTTCGGGATCATCGGCATGCTCTGGCTCGGGGACCAGGCGCACGACGCGGTGATCGGGCTGCTGGCCACGCTCGGCATCTCGTCCCTGTTCCTGTTCGCAGGTCTGGAGGTCGATCTGCAGGCGTTGCGCCGTGGCATGTGGCCCCTGCTGGCGCATCTTGTGGTGCGCAGCGCCACCCTGTTCGGCGTCGGCTGGCTGGCCTGGCGCTACGCCGGCCTGCCGTGGCAGGCCGCGGGCCTGCTGGCCCTGGCACTGCTGACGCCCTCCACGGGTTTCATCATGGATTCGCTGTCGCGGCTGGGTCTGAGCGAGGACGAGCGGTTCTGGGTGACCAGCAAGGCCATCGCCGGTGAGCTGCTGGCGCTGGCGGCACTGTTCATCGTGCTGCAGGCCGGCGATCCCGGTCACATGGCCCTGTCCAGCCTGGCCCTGCTGGCGATGATGGTCGGCCTGCCGCTGCTGTTCATCGCGCTGGGTCGCTGGGTGGCGCCGCACGCGCCCGGTTCGGAGTTCTCGCTGCTGGTCATGGTCGGCATGGTCGCTGCCTACATCACCTACCTGCTGGGGGTGTATTACCTGGTGGGCGCCTTCATCGCAGGCCTGGTCGCGCGGCTGCTGCACCAGCGCATGCCGCTGCTGGCCTCGCACGAGAACCTGCATGCACTGCGGCTGTTCGCATCGTTCTTTGTGCCGTTCTACTTCTTCAATGCCGGCACCAAGGTTCCCGCCGAGGCATTGAGCTTCGAAGCGCTGGGGCTGGGCATCGTGATCACCCTGGTGGTGTTGCCGCTGCGTATCGGCGTGGTCTGGCTGCAGCGCCGGCTGATGTTCGGCGAGAGTTTCCGCAGCAGTCTGCGCGTGTCGCTGGCGTTGGCGCCAACATTGATCTTCACCTTGGTCCTGGCCGCGATCATGCGTGAGCGGTTCCAGATTCCGGCGGTGCTGTTCGGCGCATTGCTGCTGTACGCGGCGCTGACCACCCTGCTGCCCTCGCTGGTGTTCCGCATGCCCTTCGATGTCGACCCGGTCGAGCAGGAACCGGGCGGGGCGGGCGAGGCCGCACCGGTGGCGGCAACCGAGACCCTGGCGGAGGGCGTGGACACGGGGCGTTGAACGGGCCAGTGGTTTGCGCAGGCCGGCCATGGCCGTTAGGGTTGGGGCATGAAACTGCCTGCCCTCGTCACTGCTTCTGTCGCCCTGCTCACGCTCGCAGCCTGCTCACAGCCCTCGCATACGGTCGCCCACGACGTGGCGACGGCCCCGGCCGACGCCTTCATGGCTGCGATCGCCGCCCACTGCGGCCAGGCGTACGAGGGCAAAGTGGTGGAGGACACGCCGGCACCGACCGGCAAGGACCCCTTCGCCGGGCAGCGGCTGGTCATGCACGTGCGGGGCTGTGCCGATCCCGGGCATGAGCTGCGCATCCCCTTCCATGTCGGCGACGATCATTCGCGGACATGGGTCCTGACCCGCACCGAGAGCGGGCTGCGGCTCAAGCACGATCACCGGCATGCCGATGGCAGCCCCGATGCGATCACCCTGTATGGCGGCGACAGCCGTCCGCCGGGTACTGCTGAACGCCAGCAGTTCCCGGCCGATGCCGATTCGGTAGCCATGTTCCGCCGCGCCGACATGCTGGCGTCCACCCACAACGTGTGGGCAATGGAGATCGAGCCGGACCAGCGCTTCGTCTACGAGCTGACCCGTCCCGAAGGCCGCCGCTTCCGCGTGCAGTTCGACCTGAGCAAGCCGGTGGCGTTGCCGCCGGCACCGTGGGGCGACGAGGCCCCGCCGGCAACCGCACCGTAGCGCTCGAATCGCGCCTGACAGTGCCGGGCCATCCCCGGCGAGCGCGGCGGCGGCGATGCCGCCGCACGCCCGCAGGTTCGTTCGCTCAGCGCGTGCCGAAGCGGGCCCGGCAGCCGTTGCTCACCCAGACCTGGCCCCGCGAATAGCCCCAGCTGCGGCCCTCCTGACAGGCGCTGCCCGACAGCTGCTGCTGCAGCACGGGCCGGCCCTGGCGCTCGTCCCAGTCACAGTTCTGGGTGCGGTTGTTGTTGCTGCTGCAGGTAATGGAGTAATTGCTGTTGCCGCCGCCGCCCCAGCCGCCGTTGCCGCCGCCCCAGCCACCGCGGGCTTCAGCGAACTCGGCGCGGCAGCCATTGCTGACCCACACTGCGCCATTGCGCACGCCCCAGGTGCGGCCTTCCTGGCAGGGACTGCCGGACAACTGGCGGACCAGGCGGGCATTGCGCCATCCGACCGGACAGCTGCGTTCACGGTTGTTCTGGCTTTCGCAGCGGATGGTGTCGCCGTTGTTGCCCCCCCAGCCGCCATTGCCACCGCCCCAACCGCCGCGACCCTCGACGAATTCGGCGCGGCAGCCGTTGTTGACCCAGATGCTGCCGTTGCGGCTGCCCCAGGTACGGCCTTCCTGGCAGGCCGAGCCGGACAGCTGGCGTACCAGCTGCGCGCTGCGCCAGCCGGTAGTGCAGACCCGTTCGCGGTTGTTCTGGCTTTCGCAGCGGATGACGCCGTTCTGCGCGGCGGCGGGGGCGGGGGAGAGGGTGAGCCCGGCGAGGGCGCCCAAGCTGAGGGTGACGGCCAGGCTGGCCAGGGACAGCGTTTTCATGGCGAATCCCCATACGGTGTGTGGTGCGCGACTATAAGGACGGAACGGATAAAGCCCGTGTGACTGCCCCGCATTTGCCCCGGCCGGGGCCTCGGCCGCAGAATACGGGGCTTTCCGGCCCCATCGGGTGCCGGCGTTCTCCAGCGGAGCTTTCCCCCATGCGTACCCACTTCTGCGGCCTGGTCGACGAGACCCTGATTGGCCAGACTGTCACCCTCGCCGGCTGGACCGACGTGGCCCGTAACCAGGGCGGCGTCTGCTTCATCGATCTGCGCGATCATGAAGGCATCGTGCAGGTGACGGTCGAGGTCGACAACGCCGAAGTGTTCGCGGTCGCGGCCAGCCTGGGCTATGAGGATGTGCTGCAGGTGGAAGGCGTGGTGCGTGCCCGCCACGCGGTGAACGACAAGATGGCCACCGGCAGGGTGGAAGTGATCGCCACGGCCATTACCGTGCTGAACAAGGCGGCGCCGCTGCCGTTCCACGCCCACGAGAATCCGGGCGAAGATACCCGCCTGAAGTACCGCTACCTGGACCTGCGCCGCCCGGAAATGCAGCGCATGCAGCGCACCCGCATCAAGCTGGTGCAGGCGCTGCGCCGTCACCTGGATGCGCGTGGCTTCCAGGACATCGAAACCCCGATCCTGACCAAGGCCACCCCGGAGGGCGCGCGCGACTTCCTGGTGCCGGCGCGCATGCATCCGGGCGAGTTCTACGCACTGCCGCAGAGCCCCCAGCTGTTCAAGCAGATCCTGATGGTGGCCGGCTTCGACCGTTACTACCAGATCGCGCGCTGCTTCCGCGATGAAGCGCTGCGTGCCGACCGCCAGCTGGAATTCACCCAGCTGGACATGGAGTTCGCCTTCGTGCGCGAGCGCGACGTGCAGGATTTCGTCGAAGAGATGATCCGCGCCATCTTCAAGGAAGTGGTGGACGTCGACCTGGATGCCAGCTTCCCGCGCATGACCTGGGCCGAAGCGATGCGCCGGTATGGGTCGGACAAGCCGGACCTGCGCATCGCGCTGGAACTGGTGGACGTGGCCGAGCTGGTCAAGGGCAGTGAGTTCCCGGTGTTCACCGGCCCGGCCAACGACGCCGATGGCCGCGTCGCCGCGCTGCGCATCCCCGGTGGCGCAGCGTTGAGCCGCAAGCAGATCGATGAGTACGCTGCGCACGCCGCCAAGTACGGCGCCAAGGGCCTGGCCTACATCAAGATCGCCGACAACGGCGAGGTCAGCTCGCCGATCCAGAAGTTCTTCAGCGAAGACGCCTTCGCCGCGCTGGTTGCCCACGTCGGCGCCGGCAAGGGTGACATCGTGTTCTTCGGTGCCGGTGGCTACAACAAGGTCTCCGACTTCATGGGCGCACTGCGCCTGAAGGCCGGCAAGGACTTCGGCCTGGTCGCCGATGGCTGGCGCCCGTTGTGGGTCACCGATTTCCCGATGTTCGAATGGGACGACGAGGCGCAGCGCTATGTCGCCCTGCATCACCCCTTCACCGCACCGGCCGTGGACGATATCGCCGACCTGCGCGCCAATGCCCGTACTGCGGTCTCGCGCGGCTACGACATGGTGCTCAACGGCAATGAAATCGGCGGCGGCTCGATCCGTATCCATCGCCCGGACATGCAGAGTGCGGTATTCGAGCTGCTCGGCATCGGCGCCGAAGAAGCGCGTGCCAAGTTCGGTTTCCTGCTCGACGCGCTGAACTACGGCGCGCCGCCGCACGGCGGCATCGCATTCGGCATCGACCGCATCGCCGCGCTGATGGCCGGTACCGAGTCGATCCGCGACGTCATCCCGTTCCCGAAGACCACCGGTGCACAGGATCTGATGACCGACGCGCCGTCGCCGATCGTCGACGAGCAGCTGGCCGAAGTGCACATCCAGGTTCGCCCCAAGAAAAACTGATCAGGAGATCCAGGCAATGACCGAGTTTGCGTTTTCGCTGGAGTGGGAAAAGCTGGGCAATGAAGGCTCCGAGGCCAACCTGGTCACCGAGCGGGCACGCGTGTTCGGTGGTTGGCTGGTCCGCGTCGGCACCAACCCGTCGGCGATGGCCCTGACCTTCGTCGCCGACGGCGAAGGCCGCTGGGACGGTGAAGACTTCGGCGTCGAGGATTACGAAGACGACGAAGAGGAAGAAGAGTACGACGAGGACGAGGAAGGCGAAGAAGAGGACGAGGACGAAGAGGAGTACGAGGAAGAGGACGAGGAAGACGAAGGCGCGGAATCGCCTGAAAAGGCTTGACCCGCCCTTCGCGCTGACGTCAACTTCCTGCATGTACTCGATCCGCCGCGCCACCGTGGACGACGCGCCGACCTTGTCGGCGCTGGCCGCACGCACGTTCACCGAGACCTTCGGCCACCTGTATCCGCCGCAGGACCTGCAGGCGTTCCTGCAGGAGTCCTACACGGTCGAGCGCCAGCGCACGATCCTGGCTCACCCGGATTACGCCGTGTGGTTGCTGGAGCGGGAAGGGGAGGCGGTCGGTCATGCCGCCGCCGGCCCCTGTGGCCTGCCCCATCAGGATGTGAAAGCGGGGGATGGCGAGCTCAAGCGCCTGTACCTGGTCAAGTCGCAGCAGAGTTGTGGCTGGGGCAGCCGCCTGCTGGAAACCGCGCTGGCGTGGCTGGAGCGCGACGGCCCGAGGACACTGTGGCTGGGCGTGTGGTCGGAGAACTTCGGCGCACAGCGCTTCTACGCCCGTTACGGCTTCGAGAAGGCCGGGCAGTACCTGTTCCCGGTCGGCCAGACCAACGATCTGGAGTTCATCCTGCGCCGCGCGCCGCGAACGGCCTGAGCGCGTTCACCGCCGCTTTCTGCCGGCCTGTGTTCAATCACCTCACGTTTTCGCCCCGCTGATCGCCAGGCTGTTGCACATGACACCCCCCGTACTGCTGCTCCATGGCATCTGGAACGCCCGCGCCTGGGTAGGGCCACTGGCGTGGCGCCTGCGCGCGCGCGGGTTCCGGGTGCAGACCTTTGGCTATTCCTCCGTGTTCGGCGGCCCGGATGTAGCGGTACCTCAGCTGTTGGAGCGTCTGGCCGATGCCGGACCGCTGTCGCTGGTCGGCCACAGCCTTGGCGGGCTGCTGGCGCTGGAGGCACTGCGCCGGCAACCGCAGCTGCAGGTACAGCGCGTGGTCTGCCTTGGCTCGCCGCTGCGCGGCAGCGGTACCGCGCGTTCGCTGTCCGAGCATGGCTGGGGCCTGGCCTTGGGCCGCAGCAGCGAACTGCTGCTTGACGGCCTGCCCGACTGGCAGGGCACGGCCGCGGTCGGCCTGATCGCCGGTTCGGTGCCGCATGGGCTGGGCAGCCTGCTCGGCGCGATCGACGATGCCTCCGACGGCACGGTGGCGCTGGCGGAAACCCGCCTGCCGGGTCTGGCCGATCATTGCGTAGTGCGTACCAGCCACAGCGGCCTGGTGGTTTCGCCCGATGCGGCACGGCAGACCGCGCACTTCCTGCGCCACGGCCGGTTCGATCACAGCCGCGACGCTGCGGCCGCGTAGGCGCCCGGTCGAT
>NZ_JBWJPF010000032.1:0-29663 GCF_056393265.1 Stenotrophomonas sp. Steno-C15 | reverse complement strand
GCCCATCCATGTCGAAGATCGAAGTTTCCTCCGCCACCATGACGCCGCGCGAGATCGTGCAGGAACTGGACCGGCACATCGTTGGCCAGCATGACGCCAAGCGCGCCGTGGCCATCGCCCTGCGCAACCGCTGGCGCCGCATGCAGCTGCCGGCCGAGCTGCGCAACGAGGTCATGCCGAAGAACATCCTGATGATCGGCCCGACCGGCGTCGGCAAGACCGAGATCGCGCGTCGCCTGGCCACGCTGGCCAATGCGCCGTTCGTGAAGGTCGAAGCGACCCGTTTCACCGAGGTCGGCTACGTCGGCAAGGACGTCGAACAGATCATCCGCGATCTGGCCGATACCGCGGTCAAGCTGTACCGCGAGCAGGCCAAGGTGCGCGTGCGCACCCAGGCCGAAGAACGTGCCGAAGACCGCATTCTCGATGCGCTGCTGCCACGCCGCAGCGGCGGCATCGGTTTCGACCCGGAAGTGGCGCGCAACGAGCCGTCGGCACAGGACAACGAAACCCGCATCAAGTTCCGCAAGATGCTGCGCAATGGTGAGCTGGACGAGCGCGAGATTGAACTGGATCTGGCCGCCAACGTCAGCATGGACATCATGACGCCGCCGGGCATGGAGGAGATGGGCCAGCAGCTGAAGTCCATGTTCGCCAATCTCGGCGGTGGTGCCAAGGCGCACAAGCGCACCTTGACCATCAAGGCGGCACGCCCGCTGCTGCTGGAGGAAGAAGCCGGCAAGCTGGTCAACGAGGACGATATCCGCACTGCGGCGATCGAAGCCTGCGAGCAGCATGGCATCGTCTTCATCGACGAGATCGACAAGGTTGCCAAGCGCGGTGACAACGTGGGTGGTGGCGACGTCTCGCGTGAAGGCGTGCAGCGCGATCTGCTGCCGCTGGTGGAAGGCTCGAACGTGTCGACCAAGTACGGCACGATCAAGACCGACCATATCCTGTTCATCGCTTCCGGTGCCTTCCATCTGGCCAAGCCGAGCGATCTGATTCCGGAGCTGCAGGGTCGTTTCCCGATCCGCGTGGAACTGGGCGCGCTGAGCAAGGGTGATTTCGTGCGCATCCTGACCGAGCCGAAGGCGGCGCTGACCAAGCAGTACGAAGCGCTGCTGGCCACCGAAGGCGTCAAGGTCAGCTTCACTGCCGACGCCATCGACCGCCTGGCCGAGATCGCCTTCCAGGTGAACGAGCGCCAGGAGAACATCGGTGCCCGCCGCCTGCATACGGTACTGGAGCGCCTGCTGGATTCGCTCAGCTACGAAGCGCCTGACCGCGATGGCGAGACCCTGGCCATCGACAGCGCTTACGTCGATGCGCATCTGGGTGAACTGGTGCAGGATCCGGACCTGAGCCGCTACATCCTGTAACGCAGAAGGCCGCCGAAAGGCGGCCTTCTTGTTTGAGGGATCCGACCCCTGTGCGCTCAGGCCTCCGGCAACGGCGCAGGTACGGTGCCCGGCTCGAACACGCCTTCCTTCACGTAGGCGGCCAGGGTCATGTCCAGCGCGAGCATGCCGTCGCGCTGGAGATCCATCAGATCCGGCTCGACCATCGCGCCATGCAGCACCCCCAGCACGGTCGCGTGCAGCATGCGCGCGGCGATCTTCGGGTCGGCGCCTTCGCGCAGCTGGCCCAGCGCCTGCGCGCGTCGCAGCGCACGCTCCATCCGGTCCAGCGCGTCGCGGAAACCGGCCTGCTGGAGTTCGGTCAGCACCTTGGTGTCGGCCGACGCATCGCTGCGCAGCATGATCTCCATGGTCTTGCGCAGGCGCTCGTCTTCGGACAGCTCGATGAAGGAATGGATCATCACCGCGCGCAGATCATGCACCGGCGTATCGCGCTGCTCGGTGGAGGTGCGCTCCAGCTCCTGCATGAAAGGCAGGTGCACCCGTTCGATGATCGCGGCCAGCACCTCGCCCTTGTTCTTGAAGTGCCAGTACACGGCGCCGCGGGTATAGCCGGCGCGGGCACCGATCATCTCCAGCGTGGTACGGGCCACGCCATGTTCATGGAAGCAGGCTTCGGCGGCGTCAAGGATGCCTTCCCGGGTTGCCTGGGTGTCCTCTTTGGTCTTGCGGGCCATGGGTACGAGTACGGGTGAAACCTGGCTGAATTGTACCTGTTTACAAACAAACAAGCATGTATGTATATTTCACCTCCATCGTTCCCGTCGTGTGCATGGCTGTCCTGTTCCGGCACCCATGCCTGCCCGGGTGGGCGTTGTACGTGAGGCCTCAACCCGTTCCCGGGAGGTGTCCGACGTATCAGCGCCTGCTGAGATTCTTCCTTCCAAGAGCCTTCCCCATGTTGCTGAGCCGAATCCGTCCCTTTGCGCTGTCGCTGGCCATCGCCACGACCGTGGCCGCCTGTGGCGGCGAACCCCAGGCCCCCGAACAGGGGCCCGGCCAGGTCAGCGTGGTCACGCTGAAGTCCGAGACCGTGGGCCTGACCCGCGAGTTGCCGGGCCGGACCAATGCCTTCCTGGTGGCCGAAGTCCGTCCGCAGGTCAGCGGCATCGTGGCCAAGCGCCTGTTTACCGAGGGCGGCATGGTCAAGGCCGGCGAGCCGTTGTACCAGCTGGATGACGCCAGCTACCGCGCCCAGGCCAACAGTGCCCGCGCACAGCTGGCCCGCGCCGAAGCCACGGCCAACGCCGCGCGCCTGAGTGCCAAGCGCATCACCGAGCTGGCCAAGGTCGATGCGGTCAGCCAGCAGGATCTGGAAAACGCCGTAGCCGCGCAGAAGCAGGCCGAGGCCGATGTCGGCGCCGCACGGGCTTCGCTGGATTCGGCCAACGTCACGCTGGGCTACGCCCGCATCACCGCGCCCATCAGCGGCCGCATCGGCAAGTCCAGCGTCACCCAGGGTGCGCTGGTGAACGCCGGCCAGGCCGACGCGCTGGCCACGGTGCAGCAGCTGGATCCGATCTATGTCGACCTCACCCAGTCCTCGGCCGAGCTGCTGCAGCTGCGCCGCGAGCTGGCCGCCGGCCGCCTGCAGGACAACCAGCAGACGCCGGTCAGCATCCTGCTGGAAGACGGCAGCGCTTTCGAGCACAAGGGCACGCTGGAGTTCTCCGAAGTCAGCGTCGATCCAGCCACCGGCAGCTTCGGCCTGCGGGTCAAGGTGGAAAACCCCGATGGCCTGCTGATGCCGGGCATGTACGTGCGCGCAGTGATCGGTGGCGGCGTGCGCAGCGACGCGGTGCTGGTGCCGATGCAGGGCATCGCCCGCGATGCCAAGGGTGACACCACGGCGATGGTGGTCGGCAAGGACAGCAAGGTCGAAGTCCGCCCGGTCAAGGTCAGCCGCACCATCGGCGACAAGTGGCTGGTCGAGGATGGCCTGAAGCCCGGCGACAAGGTCATCGTCGAAGGCCTGCAGAAGATCGGCCCCGGCATGCCGGTCAACGCCACCGAAAAGGGCGCCGCACCGGCCAAGCCGGCCGCTGCCCCGCCTGCGGCTCCGGCCGGCGACGCGAAGTAAGCGGAGAATTCCATGGCACGCTTTTTCATCGATCGACCCATCTTCGCGTGGGTCATCGCCATCATCATCATGCTCGCCGGCGGCCTGGCCCTGTTCAAGCTGCCGGTCTCGATGTATCCCAACGTCGCTCCGCCGGCGGTGGAAATCAGCGCCACCTACCCGGGTGCCTCGGCCAAAGTGGTCGAAGACTCGGTGACGCAGATCATCGAGCAGAACATGAAGGGGCTTGATGGCCTGATCTACTTCTCCTCCAACAGCTCGGCCAACGGCCAGGCGACCATCACCCTGACCTTCGAGAGCGGTACCAATCCCGACATCGCGCAGGTGCAGGTGCAGAACAAGCTGCAGCTGGCCATGCCGCTGCTGCCGCAGGAAGTGCAGCGGCAGGGCATCAACGTGGCCAAGTCCAGCTCGGGCTTCCTGAACGTGATCGCCTTCGTCTCCGAAGACGGCAGCATGGATGCCAACGACATCGCCGATTACGTCGGCTCCAATGTCGTCGATCGCCTGAGCCGAGTCCCGGGCGTGGGCAACATCCAGGTCTTCGGCGGCAAGTACGCCATGCGCATCTGGCTGGACCCGAACAAGCTGCATACCTATGGCCTGTCGGTGCCGGAAGTGACCGCAGCGATCCAGGCACAGAACGCACAGGTGGCGATCGGCCAGCTGGGCGGCGCGCCCTCGGTCAAGGGCCAGCAGCTCAACGCCACGATCAATGCGCAGTCGCGCCTGCAGACGCCGGAGCAGTTCCGCAACATCGTCGTGCGCGGCGCGCAGGACGGTGCCGAACTGCGCCTGGGTGATGTCGCCCGCGTCGAGCTGGGCGCGGAGTCCTACGACTTCGTCACCCGCTACAACGGCCAGCCGGCCAGCGGCCTGGCCGTCACCCTGGCCACCGGCGCCAATGCGCTCGACACCGCCGCCGGCGTGGATGCTGCGCTGGACGACCTGAAGAACTTCTTCCCGGCCGGCCTGAAGGCCGAGATTCCGTACGACACCACGCCGTTCGTACGCGTGTCGATCAAGGGCGTCGTGCAGACCCTGATCGAAGCGATCGTGCTGGTGTTCGTGGTGATGTACCTGTTCCTGCAGAACTTCCGCGCCACCCTGATCCCGACCATCGCCGTGCCGGTGGTGCTGCTGGGCACGTTCGGCGTACTGGCGATGCTCGGCTTCTCGGTGAACATGCTGACCATGTTCGCGATGGTGCTGGCGATCGGCCTGCTGGTGGACGACGCCATCGTGGTGGTGGAGAACGTCGAGCGCATCATGTCCGAGGAGGGCCTGTCGCCGCTGGAGGCCACCCGCAAGTCGATGGGCCAGATCACCGGTGCACTGGTCGGCATCGGCCTGGTGCTGTCGGCCGTCTTCGTGCCGATGGCCTTCATGAGTGGCTCCACCGGCGTGATCTACCGGCAGTTCTCGGCCACGATCGTTTCGGCGATGGCGCTGTCGGTGCTGGTCGCGATCGTACTGACCCCGGCGCTGTGCGCCACCCTGCTCAAGCCGCTGAAGAAGGGCGAGCATCATGTCGCCCACCGCGGCCTGGCCGGTCGCTTCTTCAACGGCTTCAACCGGGGTTTCGACCGCACCAGCGAAAGCTACCAGCGTGGTGTACGCGGCATCCTGAATCGTCCGTGGCGTTTCATGGGCATCGTCGCCGCGCTGTTCGTACTGATGGCGGTTCTGTTCGTGCGCCTGCCCAGCTCGTTCCTGCCCAATGAAGACCAGGGCGTGCTGATGGCGCTGGTGCAGGCCCCGGTCGGCGCCACCCAGGAACGTACCCTGGAATCGATCGCGGCACTGGAGAACCACTTCCTGGAGAACGAGAAGGCGGCGGTCGAGTCGGTGTTCTCGGTGCAGGGCTTCAGCTTCGCCGGCATGGGCCAGAACGCGGGCATGGCCTTCGTCAAGCTGAAGGACTGGAGCGAGCGTGACGCCGACAACGGCGTGATGCCGATCACCGGCCGCGCCATGGCTGCGCTGGGTGGGATCAAGGACGCCTTCATCTTCGCCTTCCCGCCGCCGGCGATCCCGGAGCTGGGTACCGCTTCGGGCTACACCTTCTTCCTGAAGGACAACAGCGGCCAGGGCCACGATGCACTGGTGGCCGCGCGTGACCAGCTGCTCGGCCTGGCGGCCGGCAGCAAGAAGCTGGCCAACGTCCGCCCGAACGGACAGGAAGACACGCCGCAGTTCCGCATTGACATCGACGTGGCCAAGGCAACGTCGCTGGGGCTGTCGATCGCCCAGGTCAATACCACCCTGGCCACCGCATGGGGCAGCGCGTACATCGATGATTTCGTCGATCGTGGCCGCGTCAAGCGCGTGTTCGTGCAGGCCGACCAGCCGTTCCGCATGGTGCCGGAGGACTTCGATCTCTGGTCGGTGAAGAACGACAAGGGCGAGATGGTTCCGTTCAGCGCCTTCGCCAGCAAGCACTGGGACTACGGCTCGCCGCGCCTGGAGCGCTACAACGGCGTGTCGGCAATGGAAATCCAGGGCGAACCGGCCCCGGGAGTCGCCTCCGGTGACGCCATGACCGAGATCGAGCAGCTGGCCAAGCAGCTGCCGGCGGGCTTCGGCATCGAGTGGACCGCGATGTCCTATCAGGAACGCCAGGCCGGCTCGCAGACCCCGCTGCTGTACACGCTGTCGCTGATGATCGTGTTCCTGTGCCTGGCCGCGATGTACGAAAGCTGGAGTGTTCCGACCGCCGTGCTGCTGGCCGCCCCGCTGGGTATCCTCGGCGCGGTGCTGGCCAACACCTTCAAGGGCCTGGAGCGCGACATCTACTTCCAGGTGGCAATGCTGACCACGGTGGGCCTGACCAGCAAGAACGCGATCCTGATCGTCGAGTTCGCCAAGGAAAACCTGGAGAAGGGGGCCGGCCTGATCGAATCGATCATGCATGCCGTGCGCGATCGCCTGCGTCCCATCGTGATGACCTCGCTTGCATTCGGCATGGGCGTGGTGCCGCTGGCGATCTCCACCGGTGCCGGTTCCGGCGCCAAGCAGGCCATCGGCATCGGCGTGCTGGGCGGCATGATCGTCGGCACCGCGCTGGGCGTGTTCTTCGTGCCGCTGTTCTTCGTGGTGGTGCAGCGCGTGTTCAAACGCAGGACCGCCGAGTGATGGAATCCGGCAGCGCCGGGCCATGCCCGGCGGATGCCTTACCACGTAGCTGCCGGGAACGGCCCGGCGCTACCACCGTGACCCCCAAGGTGTCGCCATGAAATTCTCTTCTCTTGCTGTATCCCTGGCCGCCGTGCTCACGGTCGCCGGCTGCTCCACCCTCGCGCCGAAGGACACGGCCGTTGCCCCGGCGATTCCTGCGCAGTGGCCGGCAGAGGCCACGCAGGGCCAGGTTGCCGATGTGGCCACGCTGGGCTGGCGTGACTTCTTCACCGATCCACGCCTGCAGCAGGTGATCGGCCAGGCGCTGGACAACAACCGCGACCTGCGTGTGGCCGTGCTCAATGTCGAGCGCGCACGCGGCCAGTACCGGGTGCAGCGCGCCGACCGGGTGCCGGGTGTGGCCATCACCGGGCAGATGGAGCGCACAGGTACGGATGCGGGAGTCACCGAGCAGTTCACTGCCGGCGTCGGCGTGGCCGAATTCGAGCTGGACCTGTTCGGCCGCGTGCGCAACCTCAGCGAAGCAGCCCTGCAGCAGTACTTTGCCATCGCCGCCAACCGCCGTAATGCACAGCTGAGCCTGGTGGCCGAGACGGCAACGGCGTGGCTGACCTACGGCGCCGACAGCCAGCAGCTGAAGATCGCCGAAGCGACGCTGAAGACCTATGAGGATTCGCTGCGCCTGGCAGAAGCACGCCATGAACGTGGCGGCAGTTCAGCACTGGAACTGACCCAGACCCGTACCCTGGTCGAAACCGCGCGCACCGATGCCGCACGCCTGCGCGGCCAGCTCGCGCAGGACCGCAATGCCCTGGCGCTGCTGGCCGGTGGCCAGGTCGACCCGGCTCTGCTGCCGGATGGCATCGAGCCGCAATTGCTGGCACTGGCCCCACCACCGGCCGGCCTGCCCAGCGACGTGCTGCTGCTGCGCCCGGACATCATGGCGGCCGAACACCAGTTGCTGGCCGCCAACGCCAACATCGGCGCTGCCCGAGCAGCGTTCTTCCCGAGCATTTCGCTGACAGGCAGCATCGGCAGCGGATCGAATGAACTGTCGAACCTCTTCGACAGCGGGACGCGCGTGTGGAGCTTCCTGCCGAAGATCACCCTGCCGATCTTCCAGGGCGGCCGTCTGCGTGCCAATCTCGACATCGCCAATGCAGATCGTGATATCGCATTGGCGCAGTACGAGAAGGCGATCCAGAACGGCTTCCGCGAAGCGGCGGATGCGCTGGCGATGAACGTCAGCCTGGATGAGCAGGTCAGCGCGCAGCAGCGTCTGGTCGACGCGGCCGAGCAGGCCAACCGGCTGTCGCAGGCGCGCTATGACGCCGGCCTGGACAGCTTCGTCAGTCTGCTCGACGCGCGTCGTACGGCCTACAGCGCGCAGCAGACGCGGCTGCAGGCGCAGCTGGCCCAGCAGGCCAACCGCATCACGCTGTACAAGGTGCTGGGCGGCGGCTGGCACGAACGCAGCTGACGGGACGCGCCGGGCATGGCCCGGCGCTACCTGTCGGTGGGATTGCGGTAGCGCTAGGTCATATCCGGCGGCGCTTCGATCAGGCCTTCGCAGGGCCTGACGCAGGCCGCGCTACGCGCTCGCCGGGCATGGTCCGACGTGGATTACGGTAGCGCCGGGTCATACCCGGCGGCGCTTCGATCAGGTGTTCGCAGGTCGTCAGGGCTACACCGCTTCGTCATCACGGCGCACCGTGTGGCAGGCCCGCACACGGGCCAGGGCGTCGCCGGCTTCGCGTGCCATCCGCTCATACTCGGCGCGGATCTCTTCCAGCCGCTGCTCGTCCAGTTCTTCCAGATCCAGCAGCTCGTTGTTGGCTTCCGCGGTGGCCCGGATCAGTTCGTCCAGCTTGATCTGCATCGCCGCGGTATCGGCGTTCTGCGTGTGCTGGATCAGGAAGACCATCAGGAAGGTGATGATGGTGGTGCCGGTGTTGATGACCAGCTGCCAGGTGTCGTTGAAGCCGAACACCGGGCCGGAGATGCCCCACACCACCACGATGGCTACTGCGACCAGAAAGGTCCACGGAGAGCCGGTGGCGGCCGCGGCCTTCTTGGCGATGGTATTGAACAGGTTTCTTGCTTTCATCGTCGTCGTCCCGCTGGGATGACGTGATGATCGGCGCGTGGCCGTGCAGCCTGCGTGCAGCAGGCCTGCTCAGGCGCGCAGCCGCGGTGCGTCCTGCAGGCGCACGCGGCTGGCCTGGTAGACGTGCTGCCAGCAGCGGTCAACGAACTCGCGGGCCTGTGCTTCGCTCAGCCGCGGCATGATCTGCAGCGCATACTGGGTCTGGAACATCTCGTCACGCTGCGCGTTGCTGGCGCGCGGCTGGGTGATCAGCGAATCGCAGGCGAACTTGATCCAGGGCACGTAGGAGCCGAACGAATTATGAGGCAGCGCACCGTCGGCATGCTGGCGGCGCCAGTGGTCGAGTTCCGCATCGACGTCGATGACCGGGGGAATGGCGGGGACTTCAGTGTGCATGTCGATCCAATCGGTTGAGGTGGACGTGGAGTGGGGGGAATCGCAGTGTTGCCTGATCACCGGTGGAAGCGGTGTCATCGCAATGTGGAAACAGCGTTGCGATTGCCGATCAGTTGGGCGTGCTCGACCACGCCGAGGTCTTCAGCGATGTCCGCCATCGCGTTGCACAGGCGGACGTGGTCGCGTGGATGGTCGCGCACCAGTTCCAGCTGCATGCTCTGATAAGCGGTCCAGAACAGGGCGCCGCGCCGATGCAACCGATATTGGCCCCGCAGGCGGGCGTGGATTCCGTCAAGGATCAGATTGGGCGTGGGGCTTGCAGCGTGCGCGCACATGGCTGGCTCCGCCGGGGTAGGGGGCCCCGGTAACCCCACCGTAGGCGTGCCGGAGCGATGGGGTGTTACCGCAGCGTGTGCATGTGTGCCGACGGAGTGCGCAGCGCGTCACATCGAACGCCGCAGACGCTGACTGCACAAGGGCCTGCCGCGGATGAAGCGTTCATTAAACGCGCGCCGCGTTCAGTCCACGGCACTCATTCGCCAATATCTTCGTTCCAGATCTCGGGATATTGCGCAATGAAGCCGCCGAGCAGGTCGACGCATTCCTGGCTGTCGAGGTCGATCACATTGACGCCGTTTTCGCGCAGCCAGTCGATGCCACCCTGGAACGTGCGGGACTCGCCGACCACCACGGTGCCGATGTTGAACTGGCGCACCAGTCCCGAGCAGTACCAGCACGGGGCCAGGGTGGTCACCATGATCGTGTCGCGGTAGCGACGCTGGCGCCCGGCCTTGCGGAAGGCGTCGGTCTCGCCGTGCACCGAGGGATCGCCTTCCTGCACCCGGCGGTTGTGGCCGCAGCCGAGCAGGCGACCGTCGTTGTGGTACAGCGCCGCGCCGATCGGCACGCCGCCCTCGGCCAGGCCCTGGCGGGCTTCGGCGATGGCGGTCTGCAGCAGGGCCTGGTAATCAGGTGTGGTGATCATGCGGGGCTCCGGAAGGTCATGGGCTGCCATGATAAGGCGCCGTTCCCCCGCAGCGGCCCTGGCGGTGCGATAATCGGGACATGAGCGAATCCCCCTACAAATCCGGTACCACCCATTTCGGGTTCCGCGACGTCGCCGCCAAGGACAAGCAGAAGCTGGTCGGGCAGGTGTTCACCTCGGTCGCGCGCAACTACGACCTGATGAACGACCTGATGAGCCTGGGCGTGCACCGGGCGTGGAAGCGTTACTACGTGGCGACCGCGCAGGTGAAGCCCGGTGACCGCGTGCTTGACCTCGCGGGGGGCACTGGCGACATTGCCGCCCTGCTGAAGGAGCGCGTCGGCGCCGAAGGTTCGGTGGTTCTGGGCGACATCAATGCCGGCATGCTGTCGGTGGGCCGTGATCGCCTCACCAACCGCGGCCTGGTGCTGGGCCTGGACTACGTCCAGTGCAATGCCGAGGCCCTGCCGTTCCCGGACAACAGCTTCGACCTGGTCACCATCGCCTTCGGCCTGCGCAACGTGACCGACAAGGATGCCGGCCTGCGCGAGATGTACCGCGTGCTCAAGGTCGGCGGCCAGGCGCGTGTGCTGGAGTTCTCCGAGGTCACCGCCGACTGGTTCAAGCCGATCTACGACTTCCACTCGTTCAAGATCCTGCCGAAGCTGGGCAAGCTGTTCGCCAATGATTCGGACAGCTACCAGTACCTGGCCGAGAGCATCCGCAAGCATCCGCCGCAGGACGAGCTGAAGGCCATGATGGGCGAGGCCGGTTTCGAGCGCTGCCACTACAAGAACCTGACCGGCGGCATCGTGTCGATCCACTCCGGCTACAAGCTGTAAGCCTTGCCCTTGGTGGGTGCCAACCTTGGTTGGCACTCGGCCGCTGCGGTCATCCGCTCTGGTAGGTGCCGACCTTGGTCGGCACGGGCCTGCCACATGCGTTGATGGATCCGTGCCAACCAAGGTTGGCACCTACCCAGGGCGCCGCCGCAGGATCGGCCTTGGCCGCCTTACCCCGCACCGCGCAACGCCTGCGGGGCCGGAGGGAGGTACCATTGGGGTTTGCTCCCCGTAACGGTCCCGATTCATGCGCAATCCGCTGATGCTCCTTCCGTTGGCCGTGGCCCTGGCCGCCGGCTGCTCCCAGGAGGCGGCCGCGCCCGCCGCCGCCCCGACTGCCGAAAAGGCCCCCGCCGCTCCCGTGAACGCCGAGAACCGCAGCCACGACGAAAGCTCGTACGCCGAGCCGGACAAGGTCGTCATCAAGGACATCGCGCTGGACCTGAAGCTGGACTTCGACCAGAAGCAGATCGGCGGTACCGCGACCTACACCCTGGAATGGAAGCAGAAGGACGCCACGCAGCTGGTGCTCGACACCCGCGAGCTGACCGTGTCCAAGGTCGAAGCCGTTGCCGCCGACGGCGCACGCAGCCCGCTGAAGTTCGAGCTGGCGGCGGCCGACAAGGTGTTCGGCAGCAAGCTGACCATCGAGGCCCCGCAGCAGCCGGCCAAGGTCGAGGTGACCTACCACACCGCGCCGACCGCCTCGGGCCTGCAGTGGCTGGCGCCCTCGATGACCGAAGGCAAGAAGCTGCCCTTCATGTTCAGCCAGTCGCAGGCCATCCATGCCCGTTCCTGGGTGCCGCTGCAGGACACCCCGAGCGTGCGCTTCACCTACAGCGCGCACGTGGTCTCGCGCCCGGACGTCATGGTGCTGATGAGCGCCGACAACGACCCCAAGGCCGCGCGTGATGGTGACTACACCTTCAAGATGCCGCAGCCGATCCCGTCCTACCTGCTGGCGATCGCCGCCGGCGATCTGGTGTTCGAGCCGATCTCCGGCCGCTCCGGCGTCTGGGCCGAACCGACCATGGTCGGCAAGGCGGCCAAGGAGTTCGAGGACACCGAGAAGATGATTGGTGCTGCCGAGAAGCTGTACGGCGAGTACCGCTGGGGCCGTTACGACATGCTGGTACTGCCGCCCTCGTTCCCGTTCGGCGGCATGGAGAACCCGCGCCTGACCTTCGCCACCCCGACCGTGATCGTCGGCGACAAGTCGCTGGTCTCGCTGGTCGCCCACGAACTGGCGCACAGCTGGTCGGGCAACCTGGTGACCAACGCGAGCTGGAAGGACATCTGGCTCAACGAAGGCTTCACCACCTACGTCCAGGGCCGCATCACCGAGGCCCTGTACGGCAAGGAGATGGCCGAAATGGAGCGGCAGATCGACCAGACCGATCTGCTGGCGGAAGTGAAGGACATGAGCCCCGCCGACCAAGCGCTGGCGCTGCCGCCGCTGAACGAGCGTGACCCCGATGAAGCCCTGAGCCAGGTGGCCTACGTCAAGGGTTCCTGGTTCCTGGAGTTCCTGGAACAGCGCTTCGGCCGCGAGACCTTCGATCCGTTCCTGCGCGGCTGGTTCGATGACCACGCCTTCCAGAGCGCGAATACCGACCAGTTCGTCGAGTACCTGAAGAAGAATCTGCTGCCGAAGAACCCGTCGGCAGTGACGGAAGCCGAACTGAAGGCATGGCTGGACGAGCCGGGCATCCCGGCGTTCGCGGCCAAGGCGCAGTCGCGCAACTTCAGCAGCGTCGATACCGCGCGCATCGCCTTCACCAGCGCAGGCACCGTGCCCAGCAGCCAGGTCATCGCTGACTGGAGCACCCAGGAGTGGGTGCGCTTCATCGACGGCCTGGGCACGACCCAGCCGCTGGACACGCTGGCCACGCTGGACAAGGCCTTCCACTTCACGGGCACGCCGAATGGCGAGATCGCCATGCGCTGGTATCCGCTGGCCATCCGCAGCGGCTACGAGCCGGCCAATGAGGCCGCGGCGGCATTCATCGAGCGTGTCGGCCGTCGCAAGCTGATCCTGCCGATCTACGCCGAACTGGTGAAAACGCCGAAGGGGCTGGAGCTGGCCAAGCAGGCCTTCGAGAAAGCCAAGCCGGGCTACCATCCGATCACCACTGCCTCGGTCCAGGACATGCTGGCCAAGGCCGAAGCCAAGTAAGAACAAGCGCCGGGCCCTGCCCGGCGCTTTTTTTGTAGAGTCGAGCCATGCGCGACTTTGCAAGCATGCGAAAAACACGAAGGACCTCTGCCATGAAACGACTGATCCTGCTCACCGCCTGCACCCTGGCCCTGGCCGCCTGCAGCAATCCCGAAGAAGAGCGCAAGGCGCAGGAAGCCGCCGCGGCCGCCGTTCAGGCGCAGAAGGAAGCCAAGGCCGAGGACGTGGCCAGGCAGTACGACATGGCCGTCGCCGCGCAGGACTGGGAGCGCGCGCGACTGCATGGCGCCGCGCTGCTGGATGAGTACAAGGACACGGCCGCCGCCGAGCGCATCGCCGCAGGCTTCGAAGAGGTCAAGGCCAAGGGCGATGCCGCGCGCGACCTGCGCCGCATGCAGGCGCTGTGGCAGTACAACCAGATCCCGGTCGGCAACAAGGGCAACCAGATTTCGGCGCAGATCTACAGCAAGGAACGGGTGGACGTGGATGGCAGCGGCGCAAAGCCGGTGCAGCTGGTGTTCCGCGATCACCCGGAGTGGAAGCGGCACGCCTACCTGGTGCTGCAGGCCGGCGATTTCCGCTGCCCGCAGTGTACGGTGAAGGTGACCGTGGACGACGGCAAGCCGGTGTCGATGGCCGCCTGGCGGCCGCAGACCGATGAGGCGATTGCGCTGTTCATCACCGATCAGAAGGCGCTGTGGAAGCTTGCGCGCAAGGGCAAGTCGATCAGCATCGAGTTCCCGGTCAAGGCCGGCGGCACCCGCACGGCGGTGTTCGAGACCGGGGGCGTGGACGCAAGCCGCATGCCGTCGTGGTGGCAGTGATGATCGCGACGGGCAGCGCAGTGCACGCGTTGTCCGCGATCCGGCACTGGGTGTTCGACATGGACGGCACGCTGACTGTGGCCGTGCATGATTTCGCCGCGATCCGCCGCGCACTGGAGATCGCCGCCGAGGAAGACATCCTCGACCATATCGCGGCGCTGCCTGACGCATCGGCGCAGGCCAAGCGTGAGTGGTTGCTGGACCACGAGCGCGGGCTGGCCGAGGAGGCGTTGCCGGCACCGGGCGCGGTGAAGCTGCTGCGCGCGCTGGCGGCGGCTGGCTGCCGGCTGGGCATCCTGACCCGCAACGACCATGCGCTGGCGAAGCTGACGCTGGAGGCGATCGGGGTCGGGGAACTGTTCGACGATGCCGACATCATCGGCCGCGAAGAAGCGGTGCCCAAGCCCTCGCCGGATGGCCTGCAGCAGCACCTGCGGCGCTGGGGCATTGCCGCCGCGCAGGCGGTGATGGTGGGTGACCACGCCTATGATCTGGACTGCGGCCGTGCCGCCGGCACCCACACCGTGCTGGTCAACCTGCCTGACAACCCGTGGCCGGGCCGCGCGGATTGGCACTTCGCCGATTGCCGCGCCCTGTTGGCAGCGTGGCAGGGCGCATGACCGTGTAGAGCCGAGCCCACGCTCGGCTGCTCTGCGGTCAGATCGCGCTGGCGCGCGCAAGCCGAGCATGGGCTCGGCTCTACAGACAGCAGGCAACGTGTCGGTCGGAAGTTCCGGTGGTGCCGGCCGCTGGCCGGCAGTGTCGACCCAGGTCGACACCCACCGAGCAGATGCGCGGGCAGTTCGGTTTACGCGCCCAGCGCGTAACCGAACTGCTGCTTGAACTGCTCGTTGAACTCATCGAAGGTGAAGCGCTGGTTCTGGGTGCCCGGGTGCTCGACCTTCAGTGCGCCCATCAGGTTGCCCATGCGGCCGATGGTCAGCCAGTCGTAGCCCTTCTGGATGCCGTAGATCAGGCCGGCGCGGAAGGCATCGCCGCAGCCGGTCGGATCGACCACACGGCGCTCGTGCGCCGGCGGGATGTCGTAGCTCTTGTCCGGCGTGTGGATGACCGCGCCCTTCGGGCCGCGGGTGGTGATGTAGGCCTGCACGCGGCTGACGATTTCCTTCTCGTCCCAGCCGGTGCGTTCCTGCAGCAGGTTCGACTCGTAGTCGTTGACCACCACGTAGTCGGCCTGCTCGATGAACTGGCGCAGCTCCGGTCCGTTGAACAGCGGCATGGCCTGGCCCGGGTCGAAGATGAACGGGATGCCGTCCTCGTGGAACTCCAGCGCGTTCTGGATCATGCCTTCGCGGCCGTCCGGGCCGACCAGGCCCAGGGTCACGCCCGGCACGCCACGCACGTGGTTCTCGTAGGAACGCATCATCGCGCCCGGGTGGAAGGCGGTGATCTGGTTGTTGTCGTGGTCGGTGGTGATGAACGCCTGCGGGGTGAACAGCTCATCGATCACGCGCACGCGCGACAGGTCGATGCCCAGGCCATCGAAGTACTCGCGGTACGGGCCGAAGTCCGAGCCGACCGTGCCCATCGGGATCGGGTGGCCCCCCAGCAGGTGCAGGTTGTAGGCGATGTTGCCGGCGCAGCCGCCGAACTCGCGGCGCATCCGCGGGACCAGGAACGACACGTTCAGGATGTGCACCTTGTCCGGCAGGATGTGATTCTTGAACTGGTCCGGAAACACCATGATGGTGTCGAAGGCAAGAGAACCACAGATCAGAGCGGACATCGATGTAAGCCTATGCGGTGAATTTTGGGGTGGGCCTGCCCGCTTCGACGGGCAAGCAAACGGCGCCCTTGGGCGCCCGACGGCGCAAAGGTTACCCGCTGGTGCCGCTCAGGGCCAGAAGCGGGTGATGCAGGATCAGGCCCAAAGCCTGTGAAGACGCGGGTTCAGCTGGATTTTTCCTTGCTCGGCGGCAGGCGGGTTGCTAGGCTTGTCGGCCTCGATTTCTGCCCATTTTTTCGCCATCCCGCGGCGGGCACGACACCCCTCAGGACTCCTTCCTCAGATGTTCAAGAAACTCCGTGGCATGTTCTCCAACGACCTGTCCATCGACCTGGGCACGGCCAACACCCTCATCTACGTGCGCGGGCAGGGGATCGTGCTGAATGAGCCTTCGGTCGTGGCCGTGCGCCAGGACCGTGCCATCGGTGGCACCCGCTCGGTGGCAGCCGTCGGTGCCGAGGCCAAGCAGATGCTGGGCCGTACCCCGGGCCACATCACCACCATCCGCCCGATGAAGGATGGCGTCATCGCCGACTTCACCTATACCGAGGCGATGCTCAAGCACTTCATCAAGAAGGTGCACAAGTCCCGCGTGCTGCGCCCGAGTCCGCGCGTGCTGGTCTGTGTGCCGGCCGGCTCGACCCAGGTCGAGCGTCGTGCGATCAAGGAATCGGCCGAGGAAGCCGGTGCCCGTGACGTGTACCTGATCGAAGAGCCGATGGCCGCTGCGATCGGCGCCGGCATGCCGGTCACCGAAGCCCGTGGCTCGATGGTCATCGATATCGGCGGTGGCACCACCGAAGTGGCGGTCATCTCCCTCAACGGCATCGTCTATTCGGCCTCCGTCCGCATCGGTGGCGACCGCTTCGACGAGTCGATCACCAACTACGTGCGCCGCAACCACGGCATGCTGATCGGTGAAGCCACGGCCGAGCGCATCAAGGTGGAGCTGGGCTGTGCCTACCCGCAGGCGGAGGTGCAGGAGCTGGAGATTTCCGGCCGCAACCTCGCCGAGGGCGTGCCGAAGATGATCAAGATCAGCTCCAACGAAGTGCTCGAAGCCCTGCACGAACCCCTGTCGGGCATCGTCAGCGCGGTCAAGCTGGCCCTGGAGCAGACGCCGCCAGAACTGTGCGCCGACGTCGCCGAGCGCGGCATCGTGCTGACCGGTGGTGGCGCCCTGCTGCGCGACCTGGATCGCCTGATCTCCGAGGAGACCGGCCTGCACGTGCAGGTGGCCGACGATCCGCTGACCTGCGTGGCCCGCGGCGGTGGTCGTGCGCTGGAGCTGGTCGACATGCACGGCAACGAGTTCTTTGCGCCGGAATAAGCCGTCCCGGCCGTTCCTGCCCGCAGCGCCCCTCCGGGGTGCGGCCCGTCGCGTTGGCGGGCCGGCACCGGCGGGGCGTCCGCGTGTTTCCCCTCCGCCTTCTGCCAGTTGAATCGTTGCCGTGCCGCCCTACGCCGGTCCTCCCGTTGCTTCCCGATCCGGTGATGCCGCCAGCCCGCTGCGGCTGCTGGCCTATCTCGCGCTGGCCATCACCCTGATCGTCCTCGACGACCAGGCCGGCTGGCTGGCGCGCCTGCGTGAACAGGCCAACACCCTGGTGCAGCCGGTCTGGGCCCTGGCAGGCCTGCCGGGCAAGCTGGGCAGCCAGGTCAAGGACAACGCGGCCAGCCACAGCCAGCTGGTCAGCGAGAACCGCGAGCTGCGCAACCAGCTGCTGCTGGCCAACGCCCGCCTGACCCGTCTGCAGACCGCTGCGCTGGACAATGCCCAGCTGCGCGAACTGTTGAACGTGGCCGAGCGCAGCGGACTGGACGTGCAGTTGGCGCCGATCCTCGATATCGACCTGGACCCGGTGAAACAGCGTCTGGTACTCGACGCAGGCAGCCGCGAGGGAGTGCATGTCGGCCAGGCGGTGATCGACGCCGGTGGGCTGATGGGCCAGGTGATCAGCGTTACCGGCGGCACCTCTACCGTGCTGCTGCTGACCGACCCCGACCATGCCGTGCCGGTGACCGTGGCCCGCAACGGTGTCCGCCTGATCGTCTACGGTCGCGGCGATACGCTGGAACTGCGCGACATCCCGCTCAGTGCCGGGGTGGAAGTGGGCGATGAGATCGTCACCTCCGGTCTCGGTGGCCGTTTCCCGGCCGGTTTCCCGGTCGGCACCATCACCGCGCTGCGCCCGGATGACACCCATGCCTTCCTGGTCGGTGAGCTGAAGCCGGCCGCACAGCTCGACCGCGGCCGCGATGTGCTGCTGCTGCGCCCGGGCGCAGCGATCCGCATCCCGCCGGAAGTACGCCTGCAGCTGGAGGACACCGCGCCAGGCGGGCCAGCCAATGCGGCAACCGTGCCAGTCCCGGCAACGCCGGCAGCAGCACCGGCAGCAGCACCGGCAGACGCCCGCGCAGGGCAGCCGTCGGCGCCGGCCGTCACTCCGGCGTCTTCGACCGCCCCGGATCCGCAGCCGGCAACCGGACCGGCCGCCGCCGCAGAGGTCCAGCGATGAGCCGCCTGCGCGACAATCCCTGGGTGCTGCCGGCCAGTCTGGTGGTGGCCCTGCTGCTGGGCCTGCTGCCGTTGCCGGCCCTGCTGCAGCCGCTGCGCCCGTACTGGCTGGCGCTGGTGCTGGCGTACTGGGTGATCGAAACGCCCGAGCGCGTTGGTCTCGGCATCGCATTCGCCAGTGGCGTTGTCGCCGACCTGCTGTATGGCGGGGTGCTGGGTGAACAAGCGCTGCGCCTGGTGATGCTGGCCTTCATCCTGCAGCGCTTCCGCGCCCGCATCCGCTTCTTCCCGATGTCCCAGCAGATGCTCGCCATTGGTGGCCTGCTGTTCAACGACCGCATCGTCAGCGCGCTGGTGCACATCGTGGTGGATGAGCCGACGCTGCCGTGGTCGTACTGGTGGGCGCCGCTGCTGGGCATGGGCCTGTGGCCGCTGGTATTCGTGCTGCTGGACGCGGTGCGTTTCGGCAAACGCGGGCGTTGAGCCATGATTCCGCGCCGCCAGGTCAAGAACCCGCACGCCGAAGCCGAGCAGTTCCGCCGTCGTGCGGCGCTGGGTTTCCTGGGGGTGCTGGTCTGCCTGCTCGGGCTGGGGGGCTGGTACTTCAAGCTGCAGGTGCTGGACCACGACATCTACGCCACCCGTTCGGAAGCCAACCGCATCAAGCCGCGGCCGGTGGTGCCGGGGCGCGGCATGATCTACGACCGCAACGGCCGCCTGCTGGCCGAGAACGTGCCGGCTTTCCGCCTGGACGTGACCCCGGACAAGGTCAAGGACATGGATGCCACGCTGGAAGGACTGGCAAAGATCATCGAGATCAGTCCGGAAGAGCTGGAGGCGTTCAACAAGTCGCGCAAGGCGCGCCGGAAGTTCCTGCCGGTCACGCTCAAGCTGCGCATGACCGACGATGAGATGGCACGCTTCGCCGTCGATCGCTGGCGCTTCCCGGGTGTCGAGCTGGAGCCCTACCTGACCCGTCGTTATCCGTACGGCGATCTGTTCGCGCATATCATCGGCTACGTCGGTCGTGTCGATGACAAGGATCTGGAGATCCTTGGCGAGGGCAATGCCGCGTTGACCCACATCGGCAAGTCGGGCCTGGAGCGTTATTACGAGCAGCAGCTGCGCGGCAAGGTCGGTTACGAGCAGGTGGAGACCAACGTGCAGGGCCGTGCGATCCGCACCATCGGCCGCGTTGCCGCGCAGTCCGGTGTCGACCTGCGCCTGTCGATCGACGCCGACCTGCAGCGGGCGATGGTTGCCGCCTTCGGCGACCAGGAAGGCTCGGCGGTCGCGATGGACCCGCGCACGGGCGAGGTCCTGGCGATGGTCAGCCTGCCGTCGTACGACCCGAACCTGTTCGTCAACGGCATCTCCCACGCCGATTTCAAAGCGTTGAACGACAATCCATCGCGCCCGCAGTTCAACCGCCTCGTACTGGGCGGCGTGGCGCCCGGCTCGACGCTCAAGCCGCTGATCGCACTGGCCGGTCTGGACGCCGGTGTGCGCCGCCCGGAAGACAAGATCCTGTCCACCGGCATGTTCTACCTGCCCGGCACCAGCCGCGGCTGGGGCGATGCCAACCGTGGCGGCCATGGCTGGACCGACCTGCGCAAGTCGATCTCAAATTCGGTCAATACCTATTACTACCGGCTGGCGCTGGACCTGGGCATCGAGCGTTTCGACCATTACATGGACTATTACGGTTTCGGCCAGCCGACCGGCATCGACCTGACCGGCGAGATCGGCGGCATCCTGCCGTCACCGGCGTACAAGCGGAAGACCCGCAAGGAAGCGTGGTACCCCGGCGATACGGTCAACATCAGCATCGGCCAGGGCGACTGGAAGGTCACTCCGCTGCAGCTGGCGCGGGGCGTCAGCGGTCTGGCCAGCGGGCAGCTGCGCACGCCGCACCTGGTCATCCAGCAGCGCGAAGGGTTCGACAGCGAGTGGACCGGGGTGCCGGCACGCGACAGCAAGCCGGTCAGCCCCAATCCGAACAACGTGCAGGCCGTGCGCGAAGGCATGATGGCGACCATGCAGCCCGGCGGCAGCGGCTGGCGGGTGGCGGTCGGGGCGCCGTACGTGATGGCCGGCAAGACCGGCACCGCGCAGGTGGTCAGCCGCCGTGGCACGGCAGCGGTGAATCCCAAGAGCCTGCCGATGCACCTGCGCCACCGTGCGCTGTTCGTTGGCTTCGCGCCGGCTGATCAGCCGGTGATCGCATTGGCGATCGCGGTGGAAGGCGGCGGTTACGGCGGCTCGGCAGCTGCGCCGATCGCACGCAAGGTGTTCGATGCCTGGCTGTTGGGCAAGATGCCCGATGGCATCCAGCCGCTGGACAGCGAACGCGGCACCACCGCCATCGGTGCGACCGCTTTCGACAACGAGGACGTGGGCGCCCGCCAGGCGGGGGATGCTGCCGCCGCACAGGTCGGTGAGCATCCGGTGCTGATCGGCGCTGCGGTCCCGCAGCCCCAGCCGCAGCCGGGAACACCCGCTGCGCCGGTACCGGCACTGCCTGCCGCGCCGCGTCCACCGGCGGCTGCGGAGGCGACGCGATGAAGGCCTTCCTGCGATGGGCCGGGGACATGCTGCGGCGCTTCTTCAGCACGCTGGACTGGGTGCTGTGCCTTGCCCTGGGCGCGCTGATGATGATCGGCCTGGCCACGCTGAAGAGTGCAGGCGGCGACAGCCTGGTAATGGCGCAGGGCGCCCGCTTCGCCGTGGGCATGGCTGCGCTGTGGGCCATCTCGCGGGTACCGATCCTGCGCATCCGTTCGGCGACGCCGATGATCTACGCGATCTCGATGATCCCGTTGCTGGCGGTGTTCGTGCTCGGTACCGGCAAATACGGCCGGCAGTGGCTGGACCTGAAGTTCTTCTACCTGCAGCCGGCTGAACTGCTGAAGGTGAGCCTGCCGATGATGGTGGCCTGGTACCTGCACCGGGTGCCCTTGCCACCACGCATCAATACGGTGCTGGTGTCGCTGGTCATCATCGGCGTGCCGACCGGTCTGGTGATGCTGCAGCCGGACTTCGGCACGGGCGTGCTGATCGCCGCCAGCGGCGTGTTCGTGCTGCTGCTGGCCGGGTTGCCATGGTGGTGGGTGGGGCTGGGCGTGGGCGGCGTGGCCGCGGTTGCGCCGCTGGCCTGGTTCTGGCTGCTGCGGCCCTACCAGAAGGACCGCATCATGATGTTCCTCGACCCGGAAATGGATGCGCTGGGCGCGGGCTGGAACATCATCCAGTCGAAGATCGCGATCGGTTCCGGCGGGTTCGACGGCAAGGGCTGGGGCGAAGGCTCGCAGTCGCACCTGAACTTCATTCCCGAGCAGACCACCGACTTTGCATTCTCGGTGTTGAGCGAGGAATTCGGCTGGATCGGCGTGGCCGTCGTGCTGGCGCTGTACCTGGTGGTGATCGGGCGCTGCCTGTGGATTGCCAGCCAGTCGCGCGACTCCTATTCGCGGCTGCTGGCCGGTGCCACCGGCCTGGCGTTCTTCGTCTACGTGCTGGTCAATGGCGGAATGATCTCGGGTCTGTTGCCGGTGGTGGGCGTACCGATGCCGTTGATCAGCTATGGCGGTACGTCGGCCGTCTCGCTGCTGGCCGGCTTCGGGCTGGTGATGGCGGTGCGCAGCCACAATCCCGTGCACGGCGGCTACGGCTAGCACCTCCGGGAGCGCGCGGCCGACGCGGGTTGCTGCACCTCTGCGGTTTCGGGCAAGGCCGGGGCCGTCCAACGCTTGCGCAACGCCCTTCATGGAAGCGTTCCCATGAAGACGCGCAACAGCAGGTCCGCTGACCAAAGCCCTAAAAAAACGTTATCTAGTTCACACTTTTACGCTGCGTTGATTTTGATCAATGGACTTGTCGCAATCGGCCTGCACAATGGCGGCCCGTTCGGCACGGCGCGCCGTCTATCGTTGCAGCGCGAGGGGGCGTCGGGCGGGAAGCAGTACTGATCCAACGGATACAGGGCGCGCGGGGGTACTGCCACTGGGGAGCGGCAGCCGCGCGCGTATCGACCGGATCCGGTCGCCGGTTGCGTCTGCGGGGATGGGGACGCAACCGGCAACCTCTCAACTGAATACGATGGATCGCTCACATCGTTTTCACAATTTCGACTGCTTGCAAGCAAATCGTTGTGATTCATGGTGTTAGGGGTTCTAATTCATCCATGACCTGCTAACCTGCGACGATGATTCGACGCACTCTGGCCTGCATGCTTACCCTCGGCCTGGTCGCCTGCGCGACCCAGCCGACATCTCCACCGTCTTCACCGCAGGCCAGCAGTACGCCGCGCCATCCGGCCACCAAGCCCAAGGGACCGGCCGAGGCCGCGCCGGAAGCCACCGCCGCCACCGCGCCGCCGGTCGATCTCACGCCGGTTCCGTTCGAGACTGCGCGCGCCACCTTCATCGCCGATACCGCCAAGCGTTACGGACTCCAGCCCGACGAGATCCGTCGCGTGCTCGACCAGGCGCAGGTGCGCCAGCCGATCATCGCCGCGATGTCGCGCCCTGCCGAACGGGTCAAACCCTGGAACGAATACCGGCCGATGTTCATCAGCAAGGCGCGCATCGAGGGGGGCCGTGCCTTCCTCGCCGAACACCGCGCCGAGCTGGATCGCGTGCAGCAGCGCACCGGTGTTCCGGCCGAGGTGATCGTGGCGATCATCGGCGTGGAGACAAGCTATGGCAGGAATGCCGGCAACCACCGCGTGCTCGATGCGCTGTACACGCTGGCCTTCTACTACCCGCGCAGCGGCGATCCGGAGAAGCTGGAACGCGAGGTGCGCCGCGAGCTGTTCTTCCGTGATGAACTGGCCAAGCTGTTTGAACTGGGCCGCGAGGAGAAACTCGACATCACCACGCTCAAGGGCAGCTATGCCGGTGCGATGGGCATGGGCCAGTTCATGCCGTCCAGCTACCTGGACTATGCCGTGGATGGCAACGGCGACGGTCGCCGTGACCTGTTCAACAGCTACGACGACGTGTTTTCCTCCATTGCCAACTACTTCGTGAAGAAGGGAGGCTGGGTCCGGGGCGGGCAGGTGGCCGTGCCGGCGACACTCGCTCCGGGGCGCGAGGAATTCAATCCGACCGAGTGGGCACCGACCTGGTCGCTGGCCGATCTGGCCCAGCGTGGCTATCAGCCTGCCGCACCGGTACAGCCGGGTGCGACGGCCACTCCGGTTACGCTCGAGGGCAGCGCCGGCAAGCAGTACTGGCTGGGCTTCCAGAACTACTACGCGATCACCCGCTACAACCTCTCGAAGATGTATGCGATGGCCGTGTTCCAGTTGTCGCAGGCCATTGCCGGACAGGAGCTGCCCCCGGCATGAACATCAGATGGCTGGTCCCTGGATTGATCGTCCTCGCGCTGGCCGCCTGCAGCAGCGCGCCGAAGAAGCCGGCCACCGCCGGCCACGGTGGAACGCCTTCCGGTACGGTGGTGCAGGGCAGGGGCACGCGCCCGGCGCATTGTCCGGAGGGATCGCCCTATGCGGCGGCCAAGGAAGACCCGAACACGCGGGGCAACTACACCGCCGGCGGCCTGTACCGGCCGGGCGTGAAAGACAGCACGCCGACCTACATTCCGAACGTGGCCTGCATTCCCGAGCCGGAAGTGACGGCTGAAACACGCTCGGCCATCGGCAACAAATCGCCGTACGTGGTGCTGGGCAAGTCGTACAAGGTGCTCGACGATACCCGCGATTATGTCGAGCGCGGTACGGCGTCGTACTACGGCGCCAAGTTCCATGGCCGCCTGACCTCGAACCGGGAGGTCTACGACATGTACCAGTTCACCGCTGCGCACAAGACGCTGCCGCTGCCCAGCTTCGCCCGCGTGACCAATCTGGACAACGGCGAGTCGGTGATCGTGCGGGTCAATGACCGGGGCCCGTTCCACGATGGCCGCGTGGTCGATCTGAGCTATGCCGCTGCGGTACGCCTGGGCATCACCCAGCGCGGAACCGGCAATGTGGAGGTGCGCGCGCTGCAGCCGGGTGAGGGCAATCTGCTGGCGCAGAAGCCGTCGCGCCGCGAGCGCCGGGCGGCCGAAGCCGCCGCCGCTGCCGGTGCGGCGACGACGATGGCGAGCACTGTCGCCACGCGCCCGGCGGCCGACAGCGACATCGACCGCCTGGTCAAACGCCTGCCTGCCGATGCGGCGCCGACCCGGGGCCAGCCGGCCACCACGCAGGCGGTGGTCAGCACGTTGCCGGACGTGGCGGTCAGCAGCCTGCCGCCGAGTGCAGTGGGCGTCCGCACTGCGGCACCTGCCGCTGCGCCGGCGAGGGTCGCCGCCACGGCGCCGCGCGCTTCCGCGGCACCGGCCAGCAGCCCCACGCTGTCGCAGCAGGTGGTGGGTGCGGTGATGGTGCAGGTGGCCAGCTTCTCCAACCGTGACAATGCCAATCGTGCGATGGGCCAGCTCAATGCGGCCGGCATCGTCGGCGCGACCATCAGCGACATCGCCGCCGGTGGCCGCACGCTCTTCCGTCTGCGCGTACCCGCCAGCGACCATGCCAGTGCCGCGGAACTTGTCGGCCGCATCGCCGGTCTGGGCCTTGGATCGCCGCAGATCGTCAAGGATTGATCCCGCCCGGGTCGGTGCTGCCGGCCCGGGCCCCCCCGGCCTACAATGGCCATTCTGTTCCCCCTCCATTCCCGGCCGTCCCTGGAGCCCGCTGTCCAATGAATTTCCGTTCCGCCGCCACCGCCCTGGCCGCCACCCTGGTGGTGGGCCTGGCTTCTGCCCAGACGCCGCTGCCGACCCCGGCCGCACCTGCACCTGCCGCCGCTGCGGCTCCGGCCACCGTGGCCACGCCACCGGCCCCGGTGCCGAGTGTGTCCAAGGCCTGGATCCTGATGGACTACGCCACCGGCCAGGTGCTGGCGGGCGAGAACATCCACGAGCAGCTGGCGCCGGCCAGCATCACCAAGGTGATGACCTCCTACGTGATCGCCGCTGAGGTCAAGAACGGCAAGGTCCGTGCGGATGACCAGGTGATGATGAGCGAGCGCGCCTGGCGCGAAGGCGGTGCGGGTACCGACGGCAGCTACAGCGGCTTCCCGGTGAACCAGACCGCGCGCCTGGAAGACATGGAAAAGGGCATGGCCATCCAGTCCGGCAACGATGCCGCGATCGCCCTGGCCGAGCACGTGGCGGGCAGCGAGGAAGCCTTCGCCTCGCTGATGAACAGCTACGCCGCCAAGATCGGCATGAAGAACTCGCACTTCGTCAACGCCCACGGCCTGACCGCCGCGGGCCACCACAGCACCGCCTATGACCTGGCGTTGCTGGGACGGGCGATGGTGCGTGATTACCCGGAAACCTACGCGTACAACAAGATCAAGGAATTCCAGGTCGGCAACATCAAGCAGCCCAACCGCAACCTGCTGTTGTGGCGCGACGGCAGTGTCGATGGCATCAAGACCGGGCACACCTCCGAGGCGGGCTACTGCCTGATGAGTTCGGCGCAGCGCGGCGACCAGCGCCTGATCGCGGTGGTGCTGGGCGGCGCCTCCGAGAAGCAGCGCGCCGATGACAGCCTGGCGCTGTTGAACTGGGGCTTCCGCTTCTTCGAAACGCACCGGCTGTATGAGCCGGGCAAGGCCGTCGCCGAGCACAAGGTGTGGAAGGGCACCAGTGACAAGGTGCAGCTGGGCGTGGCGCAGCCGATGCTGGTCAGCGTGCCGCGTGGCCGCTACAACGATCTGAAGCCGAGCATCGATGTGCCCAAGACCCTGGAAGCGCCGTTCACGGCCGGCCAGCAGATCGGCACGGTGAAGGTGAGCCTGGATGGCAAGGTGGTGGCCGAAGCGCCGCTGGTGGCGGTGGCTGCCGTCGAGCAGGCCGGCTTCTTCAAGCGCCTGTGGGACAGCTTCTGGATGTGGTGGGAATCGGAATGATGCGCAGCGCCGTGCGCTGACATGAAAAGGAAAAGGCCGGCGCATGCCGGCCTTTTCCGTTGCAGCCAATGTGCGGACCAGATGTCCGCACTGTTCTACAGCGAGCGGCTGATGGTGAAGCTGCCGAACACCGGTGCCTCGCGCTGGCCGTTGAACTCGCGGGTGCTGTGGTAGCGCGCCGCCGCGAACTTCCAGCGACCGCGCATCACCGCGATTCCGTAGCCGCCGTAGGCCACGATGTGGCGCTTGTCGACGCTGTGGCTGTTGCGGAAGGTGTTGCCGTCCAGGGTGATGTCGCGGATCACCCAGGCGGCATCGCTGGTGGCGAACAGGTGCCATGACCAGCCGCTCGGCCTGCCACCGCGGGTCGGCGCGGTGTTCTCGCCGGCAGGACGCAGCGGCGTGCTGCCGAAGTCATCCGGCAGCTTCCAGCCGAAGCGCACCTCGCCACCGATGTTGGCCTTGGTCGCCAGGTTGCCGACCGAGCCGCCGTAGTGGCTGATCGCGTCCCAGCCCCAGCCGCCCGCGTTGACGCTGGCATCGCCCGGCCAACGACGCATCCGCTCATGGGTCAGCATCACCAGCGGCTCGTTGTGCAGCTGGTTGTCCCAGCCTTGGAACTTCTCGTCGCCCAGCACCTCATGCACAGCGTTCTGCACCTGCTTGCCCTGGGCCCACGGACCGACAACGCCCAGCGTCAGCTGGGTGGTCTGCAGCCGATCACCACTGCGCGCGTTGTAGCCGAAGCTGGCGATCAGCACGCCCGCGTAGGGGCGGTCATCCTTGATCAGGTCCTTCCGGGTGAAGTCGGTCGGGGTGAAGATGCCCTGGGCGATGCTGAAGATCATGTTCTGCTGTTCGAACCGGCCCGGGTGCAGGCGCTCCAGATAGCCGTTGACCCAGCGCGCCAGGCGCGGCAGGCAGGGATCGTCGGTGTAATCGACGAGGTTCGGTGATACGAAGGTCAGTTCGGCGCCGTTGGTATACCCCTGGTCCTGGTGGCGGCCGCCGAACAGGTCGTTGTCAACGCGGAAATTGATCTGCGGCGGGTGCTCACGCATGGCATCGGGGCCGCATTGTTCGGCGGCCTGCGCGGCAAGGGGGAGGGCGGCGGCCAGGAGGCCGGACAGCCCGAAGGCTGCGACGCTACGCATGGATGGAATGCTCATGGGGAAAGGGGTGGTCGTCTGTCGTTATATGCAACGACACGGTACCCCGGCCCGCGTGACGGTACGAGCGCGTCCCGGTCACTTGTCTGTTCCGAAAACGACATTGTCTCGTGACGACAACCGGCGCCGGGGGGGGCTTGTCGCGCGCCCGCGGCAGGAAGCTGAATGGGAATTCAGGTGCAACGCAGCGGCCTGCCGGTGTCCGCGTTGACCTGGATGAATACTCTTGGGTTTGTTGCCCTGCGGCCCGATAATGGGTCCATGGAAATCAAGTCCGACAACCCCGACCACGGCTTCCAGTTCCCCGGCCAGTTCGAGCTCAGCGCCATGGGCCCGGCCAACCGCGGCCTGGAGCATGAGCTTCCTCGACTGCTGCAGGCCGAAGGCCTCGACGTCGTGAACGAGCGCATCAGCTGGAAGCATTCGTCCAATGGCAAGTACGTGTCGGTCCGGCTGGTGTTCAAGGCCGAGACCCGCGAACAGTACGACGCCGCCCATCGGGCGCTGCGCGATCACCCGGAAGTGAAGTGGACGCTGTAGCCGACAGCTGCCCGGCCGACGCCGCTCCGGAAAACCGCCCGCCGCGTCCGGCGCTGGTGCGCGACCTTGGCCGCCAGGCCTATGAGCCGGTCTGGCGGGCGATGCAGCGCTTCACCGATCAGCGCGCTGACGAGACGACCGACGAGCTGTGGGTGGTGGAACACGATCCGGTGTTCACCCTCGGCCAGGCCGGCAAGGACGAGCATGTGCTGGCGCCGGGGGCGATCCCGGTGCTGCACGTGGACCGCGGCGGCCAGGTCACCTACCACGGGCCGGGGCAGATCGTGATCTACCCGCTGCTGCGCCTGCCGCGCCTGGGCATCGGCGTGCGCGACTACGTGTGCCGCATCGAGCAGGCCATCATCGATACGTTGGCCGAATGGAACATCGGTGCCGAACGCCGCGAAGGTGCCCCTGGCGTCTACGTTGGCAATGCCAAGATTGCCGCGCTGGGCATCCGCGTGCGCCGTGGCTGCACCTTCCATGGCCTGGCCTTCAACGTGGCCATGGACCTGGAACCCTTCCACCGCATCAACCCCTGTGGTTATCAGGGGCTGCAGGTGACCTCGGTGGTAGACTTGGGCGGGCCGTCCGGGATGGATGCCGTCAAGACGGTGCTGCTGGAACAGCTGGCCCGCCAGTTCGGCCTGCGGCTGCAGCACGTGCCCGAACTGCCTGATCTCACTGCCTGATCTCTCTGCGGCCGCGTGACCGCTCCCCGGAACTGCCATGACTGAAACCACCGCCCGCACCATTCCCCTGCAGATCGTGCAGGGCGACATTCCGACCGCCGCACCGTTGCAGGCCGGCGTCAAGCAGCTGGGCGGGGACAAGATCAACCGTTCGCCGGTTCAGTTCGCCGATGCACCGGTGCTGCGCAAGCCCTCCTGGATCCGCGTGCGCATTCCTTCGGGCAATGCGGTCCAGAACCTGAAGGCCAAGCTGCGCGAGAACCGCCTGGTGACGGTCTGCGAGGAAGCCAGCTGCCCGAACATCCATGAGTGCTTCGGCCACGGTACGGCGACCTTCATGATCCTGGGCGAGGTCTGCACCCGCCGCTGCTCGTTCTGCGACGTCGCCCACGGCCGGCCCAAGCCGCCGGATGCCAACGAGCCGGCCAGCCTCGGCCAGACGGTGGCCGACATGGGCCTGAAGTACGTGGTGGTGACCAGTGTCGACCGCGATGACCTGCGCGACGGCGGTGCCCAGCACTTCGTCGACTGCATCACCGCCATCCGTGAGAAGTCGCCGGGTACCCGCATCGAAGTGCTGACCCCGGACTTCCGCGGCAAGGGCCGCATGGAGCGCGCGCTGGACATCCTCGCGCAGAACCCGCCGGACGTGTTCAACCACAACATCGAGACCGTGCCGGACCTGTACCGCAACGTGCGCCCGGGCGCGGACTACCAGTGGTCGCTGACGCTGCTGAAGAACTTCAAGGCCCAGCACCCGCAGGTGCCGACCAAGAGCGGCATCATGCTGGGTCTGGGCGAGGACTTCGAGCAGATCAAGGCGACGATGCGTGACCTGCGTGCCCACGACGTGGACATGATCACCATCGGCCAGTACCTGCAGCCGACCGCGCACCACCACCCGGTGCTGAAGTACTGGACGCCCGAGGATTACAAGGCGCTGGAAGACTACGGCTATGAGCTGGGCTTCAGCCACGTCGCCTCCGGCCCCATGGTGCGCTCTTCGTACCACGCCGACGTGCAGGCCAAGGGCGCCGGAGTTTCCTGACCGGTAGCGGGGGGGGGGGGGGGGGGGGGGGGGGGGGGGGGGGGGGGGGGGGGGG
>NZ_JBWJPF010000031.1:0-36226 GCF_056393265.1 Stenotrophomonas sp. Steno-C15 | reverse complement strand
ACCGGGTTGCTACAATCGCCGCTCTGTTTTCCAAATGCACCGGAGCGACCATGTCCCGCCAGATCATCAACACCGAAAAGGCGCCTGCCGCCATCGGCCCTTACTCACAGGCCGTGCGCGCCGGCAACACCGTGTACTTCTCCGGCCAGATCCCGCTTGATCCGGCGACCGGCGACATCGTCGGTGCCGGTGATGTCGAAGCCCAGGCCCGCCGCGCGTTCGACAACCTCAAGGCCGTGGCCGAAGCTGCCGGCGGTTCGCTGGACCAGGTCGTGCGCCTTGGCCTGTACCTGACCGACCTGGACGAGTTCGCCAAGGTCAACGCGGTCATGCAGGACTACTTCCAGGCTCCGTTCCCGGCCCGTTCCACCATCGAAGTCTCCGGCCTGCCGAAGGGCGCCAACTTCGAGGTCGACGCGGTGATGGTCATCGACTGACGCCCCCGTGGCACGCAAGGCGGCGGTCACTCCGGTCCTGTCACCGTCCGGCGAAGCATCCCTGGCGATGCTCGCCGGCGTGGGTCCGGCCGTGGCCGCCAAGCTGCAGGCGCGTGGCCTGGCCACCCTGCAGGATCTCTGGCTTCACCTGCCGCTGCGCTATGAGGACCGGACCCGGCTGACCCGCATCGAAGACCTGCGATCCGGCGTGCCGGCACAGGTGGAAGTGCGCGTCGTCGCGGTCGAGCGCGGCATGCGCTACCGGCCGATGCTGAAGGTGGCGGTCGAGGACGAGGGGCAGGGCACCCTGGTGCTGCGCTTCTTCCATTTCCGCCAGCAGCAGGTCGGCCAGTTCGCGGTCGGCAACCGCCTGCGCTGTTTCGGTACGCCCAAGCCGGGCCACCTTGGCCTGGAAATCGTTCATCCCAGCTACCAGGTGCTGGGGCGCAACGATGATCCTGAACTTGGCGACCGCCTCGATCCGGTGTATCCCACGGTGGAAGGTGTGGGCCCGATGACGATGCGCAGGCTGATCGGCCAGGCGCTGGATCGCCTGCCTGAAGAAGCCGCGCTGGAACTGCTGCCCGTCGGCTGGCTCGATGGCCTCGGCCTGCCGTCGCTGCGCAGTGCGCTGCTGACGGTGCACCGGCCGCCACCGGATGCCGACCTGGCCGCGCTGGCCGCCGGCACCCATCCGGCGCAGCGCCGGCTGGCGATGGAAGAACTGCTGGCGCACCACCTCAGCCTGCGTCGCCAGCGCATCGCGCTGCAGGCGCATCATGCGCCGCCGCTGGCCGGCCCCGGTGCGCTGGCCAAGGCCCTGCTGAAGCAGCTGCCGTTCGCCCTCACCGGTGCGCAGGCGCGCGTGTTCAAGCAGATCCGCGAAGACCTCGCGCGACCCCGTCCCATGCTGCGGCTGGTGCAGGGCGACGTGGGTTCCGGCAAGACCGTGGTGGCCGCGCTGGCCGCCATGCTGGCGGTAGAGCAGGGCAAGCAGGTCGCGCTGGCCGCGCCCACCGAACTGCTGGCCGAACAGCATCTCAACAACCTGCGCGGCTGGCTGGAACCGCTGGGCGTACGTATCGCCTGGCTGGCCGGCAAGGTCACCGGCAAGGCGCGCGCGAAGGTGATGGAACAGGTCGCCAATGGCGAAGCGCAGGTGGTGGTCGGTACCCACGCGCTGATGCAGGAGGCGGTGGTGTTCCAGGACCTCGCCCTGGCCATCGTCGACGAACAGCACCGCTTCGGCGTGCACCAGCGCCTGGCGCTGCGCGACAAGGGCGCCGGTGGCAACAGCGTGCCACACCAGCTGGTGATGACCGCCACGCCGATTCCGCGCACGCTGGCGATGTCCGAGTACGCGGACCTGGACGTATCGGCCATCGACGAACTGCCACCGGGCCGTACGCCGGTGCAGACCGTGGCCCTGAACAACGACCGCCGTCCGGAGCTGATCGAACGTATCGCCTTGGCCTGCGCGGAAGGGCGGCAGGTGTACTGGGTGTGTACGCTGATCGAGGAAAGCGAAGAGCTGGATGCCACGCCCGCACAGGCCACCTTCGAATCGCTGCAGGCGCTGCTGCCGGGCGTGCGCGTGGGGTTGGTGCACGGGCGGATGAAAGCCGCCGAGAAGCAGGCGACGATGGTCGCGTTCAAGGCCGGTGACATCGACCTGCTGGTGGCGACCACGGTGATCGAAGTGGGTGTGGACGTGCCCAATGCCTCGCTGATGGTGATCGAGAACGCCGAGCGCTTGGGCCTGGCCCAGCTGCACCAGCTGCGCGGTCGCGTCGGCCGCGGTTCGGCGGTGTCGCGCTGCGTGTTGCTGTACCAGGCGCCGCTTTCGCAGATGGCGCGCGAGCGTCTGCAGACCATGCGCGACACCAACGATGGCTTCGTCATCGCCGAGAAGGACCTGGAACTGCGCGGGCCGGGCGAACTGCTTGGCACGCGGCAGACAGGCCTGGCCGGCTTCCGCATCGCCGATCTGGCACGCGACGCCGGCCTGCTGCCCGGCGTGCATGACCTGGCCGAGCGCCTGCTGGCGCAGCAGCCCGCACTGGCCGACCGCGTGGTCAAGCGCTGGATCGGCGCGGCCGTACGCTACGCCTCGGCCTAAGCGACCTCTGTGCGCTGCGCGCGGGAGTCGAGCATGGCTCGACTCCACAGACAGCGCCTTCGATCATTTCCATGTTCATCCACGCATTGCGTGGATGTGTCGACCACGGTCGACACCTGGCAGAGCAGAACGCCGTTCCGACAGACCGCGGGAAACTGTCGGAGGCGGACCCACCCCGCCATCCCACAGAAAACCAGCTTTCGCCGTTGCTCTGGCGTTTGCCGTTGATTCGGCGGGTGCAGGGCACAGCCCTGCCAGAACCCCCATACTTGCAACGGTCATCATCCCGGTCCACACTTCGTTGCCGATCTGAAGACGGCAACGATGACCCACAAGATCCCCCTGTTGATCGACACCGATCCCGGTGTGGACGACGCCCTGGCCCTGCTGATGGCCTTTGCCGATGAACGGCATGACGTGGTCGCCCTGACCATCGCCGCCGGCAATGTCGGCCTGCAGTACACCGTCCGTAACGCCCTCAAGCTCTGCGACATCGTCGGCCGTCCCGACGTGCCGGTGTTTGCCGGCAGCCCCGATCCGCTGCTGCATCCCTCCGTCGATGCCGCGCATGTGCACGGCCGTGATGGCTACGGCGATGTCGATCTGCCACCGCCGGGCCGACAGGCCGAAGCCGAGCATGCCGCGCTGGCGATCCTGCGCCTGTCGCACAAGCATGCCGGCGAACTGATGCTGGTGATGCTCGGCCCGCTGACCAACCTGGCGCTGGCGCTGAAGCTGGACCCGACCCTGCCTCAGCGCATCAAGCGCATCGTGGTGATGGGCGGCGCGGTCACCTGCCACGGCAACATCACGCCGGCGGCGGAGTTCAACATCGCCTTCGATCCGGAAGCGGCGCACGTGGTGTTCACCGCATTCAAGCACCTGCTGGTGTCGGACTGGGAAGCCACCGTCGCCCACGGCCTGCCGCTGCAGCAGGCCGAGACGTGGCTGCAGGCCGATTCGGAGCGCGCCCGCTTCTATGAGCTGATCTCGCGCAAGACCCGTGGCCTGTCCGAAGACAGCAAGGGCGGACGCTGGTACACCGCCGATGCCCTGGCCATGGCCTGGGCGCTGAACCCGGAAGGGCAGCTGCGGGTGGAATCGCGGCCGCTGAACGTGGAACTGAACGGCACGTTCAGTCGCGGCGCGACCCTCGTCGACTGGAACCGCCAGACCGGCCAGCCGGACAACTGCGACCTGCTGATGGCCTACGATCAGGCCCGCTTCGAAAGCCTTGTGCGGCAGGCACTTGGCGCAGACTGAGCGCGGATCCACGCAACCGGTTGCCCCAAGGGGCGGCCGGTGCTTATAATGCCGCTCTTGACCACCAGCCCATTTACGGTGTGAGCCCATGAAGGCCGATATCCATCCGAACTACCGCGACGTCGTCTTCCATGACGTCACCTCCGATTTCAAGATCCTGACCCGCTCCACCATGGCGACGAAGGAAACCATCCAGTGGGAAGACGGCAACGAATACCCGCTGGTCAAGGTTGAAATTTCCTCGGCTTCGCATCCGTTCTACACGGGCAAGCACAAGGTCATCGACACCTCGGGCCGCATCGACAAGTTCCAGAAGCGCTACGCGCGCTGATCTGTCGATCCCGCTCCGAACCGACGGCCGCGCTCTGCGCGGCCGTTTGTTTTTCCCCGGCGCCTGCCCAACAGGCGTTTGGATGGACAGAACACTGCGTTCGCGTGACAACGCTTTTGCCGATCCGGGCCACTCGCTGGCCGGGTTCCGGCCGCCTGCCGTCTACGACTTCCGTCTAGCACCGGGCAAATGCTGCTGTGCGATAATGGCGTGATCCACGACACAGGTCGTGGACGTCATTCACGTGCCTGACCAATGCGCTTGGGCAGGCGCCTTCCCATGAAGGAGCGCACACAGTGTCCGATCTTGATCAGGTCACGCTCAACGCCGGCGACACGTCGGTCGTTCTGCCCGTCATCAAACCCACCCTTGGCAACGACTGCGTCGACATCGCGAAGCTGACCAAGGAAACGGGGTACTTCACCTACGATTCCGGCTTCACCGCGACGGCCAGCTGCAAGTCCGCCATCACCTACATCGACGGCGACAAGGGCGTGCTGCTGTACCGCGGCTACCCGATCGAACAGCTGTCGGAAAAGTCGAGCTACGTCGAAGTGGCCTACCTGCTGATCAACGGCGAGCGTCCGAGCGCCGAGCAGCTGAAGGCCTTCACCGATGAGCTGGCTGCCGAGGCCAACGTCCCCGATTCGATCAACACCCTGATCGGCAGCTTCGCCAAGGATGCCCATCCGATGGCCATCCTGGCTGCCGCGATCGCGCAGCTGTCGGCCGTCTACCACGACGCGCTGGACCTGTCCGACGCCGAACAGCGCCGTCAGGCCGCTGTGCGCCTGATCGCCAAGGTGCCGACCCTCTCCGCGCTGATCTACCGTCACGGCAAGGGCCTGCCGGCCAACACGCCCGACACCTCGCTGGATTACGTCAGCCGCTTCCTGAAGCAGACCTTCGAGTCGGCCGACGGCCAGTACGAACTGAATCCGGACGTGGTCAAGGCGCTGGACCTGCTGTTCATCCTGCACGCCGACCACGAGCAGAACGCGTCCACCTCGACGGTGCGCCTGGTCGGCTCGACCGGTGCCAATCCGTATGCGTCGGTTGCCGCAGGCGTCACCGCGCTGTGGGGTCCGGCCCATGGCGGTGCCAACGAAGCCGTGCTGAAGATGCTGGAAGAAATCGGTTCGGCCGACAACGTGGAATCGGCCGTGCTCAAGGCCAAGGACAAGACCTCCGGCTTCCGCCTGATGGGCTTCGGCCACCGCGTCTACAAGAACTTCGATCCGCGCGCCAAGGTCATCGGCGAGATGACCAGCAAGGTGCTCAAGCAGCTGGGCGTGCAGGACCCGCTGCTGGACGTGGCCGTGAAGCTGGAGCAGGCCGCGCTGCAGGACGACTACTTCGTCGCCCGCAAGCTGTACCCGAACGTCGATTTCTACAGCGGCATCATCTACAAGGCGCTGCAGATTCCGACCGAGATGTTCACCGTCATGTTCGCCCTGGGCCGTACCTCCGGCTGGGTGTCGCATTGGCTGGAACAGCAGGTCGATCCGGAAATGAAGATCGGCCGTCCGCGCCAGGTCTACACCGGCAGCGACGTGCGCGACTACCAGGGCTGATCGCCCCGCAATCGCAACGTGGAAGAACGCCCCCGCAAGGGGGCGTTTTTTTTTGCCCATGCCGTGGTCGTGCCCTGGTCGGAGCAATGCCGAAAGCGTCGCATTCTGCTGGTCACGGCACGCGCGATGCGTGTGTGATGTCGCAGAAGTACGCGTAATCGGCAATCAAGAAACGTTGCATGTACACCGCAGGAGCCGATCAATACCTTGACCGCGCTGCTGGCAGGGCAGGTCCGTGCCGGCAGTGCTTCCATCCAGGAGGCAACCCAATCCATCAGAGAGAGAAACCATGTCGCACATGTTCAAGAAGGCCGCCCTGGCCGTGGCGCTCGCCGGCGCTTCGCTGACCGCGCAGGCCGCCGTGGAAACCAACATCACCGTGTGGGCGAACGTCGATCCGACCCTGTCCCTGCTCAAGGCCGACGGCACCGCGCTGCCGGACGCGGTGCAGCTGGTCTACCGCGCCGGCGGTGCCGGCCTGTCGTCGTGGAGCGAAGATGTGCGCATCTTCACCAACGACACCGAGAAGGACGTCAGCGTGCGCCTGGCGGCCGACGCCGTGCTGCGTCCCGACCTGGCCGCACCGGGTGCCATCAACGTGCCGCTGACGGTCAGCCTCAACGGCCGCGCCCTGGAGACCACCCCGATCGACTTCGCTGCAGACGACCTGTTCGACAGCGCGATTCCGGGTGCGTCGATCGCCATGCCGCTGCGCGTGCAGCAGACCGTGTCCGGCGAGATCAACTTCGCGGGCCTGTACAGCGGCACCGTTGCGCTGGTCGTGTCGCAGAACACCGCCGCGCCGTAATCCCCACCGCGCCGGCCCGTGCGCGGGCCGGCCGGCCATCGGTTGTCTCCCCATGTTGATACCTGCACCTGCCCACAGCCGGCTGGCGGTCGCGCTCGCCCTGACGTTGGCCATTCCGGCCCTGCCGGCTGTCCACGCACGGCCGGTACCGGCCGGTTTCGAAGACCTCGCCAGCGGCCAGACCGAGCGTGTCGAGGTACGCCTGTTCGGGCAGTCGGCCGGCCTGTGGTCCGCCTGGGTCACGCTGGATACGGTGCAGCTGGACCAGCCCGCGCAGGTACTGGAAGCCCTGGGTCTCAGCGCCGATGCGCGCGACGCGCTGCAGGCGGCACTGGCTGCACCGCTGCCGCGCAACAGTCATCTGGCCTGTCCCTACGGCCAACCGGATCCCGGCTGCGGCTGGATCGACAGTCCGGACGATCCCGCGCAGGTGCACGCCATCTTCGATGAAAGCGACGGCGTATTGATGTTGTTTCCGGCACGCCGGTGGCTGCCACAGCAGAGCGCGCAGCGCTCGCCGTTCCACCAGGTGTCCGAGCAGGCACAGAACGCGCTGCTGCAGCAGCAGACCGTGAATTTCAGCGGGGGCGATGGCTATCAGGCGTTGAGCGTGCAGGGCAGCACGGTGCTCGGCGTGCTGCGCGATGGCCATGTCGCCAGCAGCTGGAACTACAGCCGCCAGGCGCGGCAGGGTTATCGCGCGCATGACCGCTTCCAGCTGGACGATCTCTACTATCGCCACGATCTTGCCCAGCGCCACTACGTGCAGCTGGGCCGCATGGACCGGCGCAATCTGTCCAGCCAGCAGGGCGGCACCTTCGGGTTCGGCATGCTGCCGCTGGATCGCTTCGAGGGGCTGCGCGTGGGTACCACGCAGGCCTACGTCGATACCGACGCGAACGTCACCTCCACCCCGTTGACCGTGCTGCTCGGCCGTGATGCACGCGTGGATGCCTTCGACGGTGATCGCCTGCTGCAGACCTTCTACCTGCAGGCCGGTGTCAACGATCTCGATACGCGCCGGTTTCCGCTCGGCAGCTACACCGTCACCCTGCGCATCTATGAGGATGGCCGCTTCGTGCGCAGCGAGGAGGCGCCCTTCAGCCGGGGCGGCGACTGGTCCGAGCGCAGCCTGCAGTGGTTCGTGCAGGGCGGGCGCCGTCGTGCGCATGCGACACGTGCAAGTGACATCGGCGATGCGTCCGACACGGCGGTACAGGCGGGGTTGCGCATCCCCCTTGCGCGCAACTACGGCATGACAGCGGGTATCGCCCGCGTCGCCGATACCGGTTACGGCGAACTGCGCCTGGAGGGACGCCAGCAGTTCGGGCGGCATGACCTGCAGGCGATGGTCGGCGTGCTGAACGGAGGCGACGGCAGCCACGGCCTGCAGCAGCAGCTGAGCTATCGCCACTACGCCTCCTGGAATGTCTATCGGCAACGCCTGCGTGGCGGTGCGTGCCAGAGCAGCACGCCGGTGCTGCATGACCGTTTCGGTTGTGTCGATGCGCTCAGTGCCTCGGTATCGGCGCCCCTGTTCGGCGGCAGCCTGTACCTGGGATACACGCGCCGACGCAGCTTGACCCCGGAGTGGAGCCTGCCCGGCGAAGACGACGATGCCTGGACGGGCCTGCCGCCGGGCCTGTTGCCGCCTCATGTGCCGGCGCTGCGTCCTGCGCAGACCTCGCGCAGCCTGCAGGCCAGTTACAGCCGTACCCGGCAGTGGCGTGGACTGAGCATCGGCAGCCGGCTGGGCGTGTGGCAGCAGGACACCGACACCGGCAGCGGGCGCGGGCCTGCCCGTGATCGCGGCCTCTACCTGAACATTGCAGTCTCGCGGCTGCAGCGGATCGACGACGGCAGCGTGCAGCAGCGCGTGGCGCTGGACATGCGCCAGCCTCAGCACAGCCGCCCGGATGCCCGCCTGGGCCTGTCGCATTCGCTGCGGCAGGAGCGCGACGGCGACGCGCGCGATCTGGGCGCCGAGCTGAGCGCGTACAACGACGACCGCTACAGCGCGCTGGCCAGCGCCCGTATCGACAACCGCTTCGGGCAGAGCGGTGCATCGGTGTCGTACTACCAGCACCACGGTGGGGGTGAACTGGCCTACAGCGGCAACCACACGTCGGGGCTGTCGCTGTCCGCACGCGGGCTGCACTGGGGCGGCGCCCATGGCGCCGATGCCGGGGTAGTGGTCAGCGTGGACGATGCGCGCGATCTGGAGCTGAGTGGCGCGGCTGCCGACATCCGCGCCGGCAGCAACCGGCGCCGCATCCTCGGCTTCGGCGAGCGCCGGCTGCTGCCGCTGGGCGGCTACCAGCGCCACCGCGTGGACGTGCAGGACGCCAGTGCGCACGACAGCGACGCCGCAGTGCGTGTCGCCCGCCTGGGCGCGGCGCAGCACGCCTTCCTGCTGCCGGGAAAGGTGATCGCGCTTCCGGTCACGCTGGACGTGACCTACACCTTCATCGGCAACGCACGCGACATCGCCGGTACCCCGCTGGAAGGCGCCCGCATCCTCAATGCGCCGGTGCCCTCGCTGGGCCGCGACGGCGGCTTCATCGCCGAGTTCCCGCAGCGCGAGCCGGTGCTCTACCTGCTGCGTGCAGGCGACCTGCTGCAGTGCCCGCTCACCGTGCGTGAGCGCCGCAGCGTGGTGCTGCTGGTCGGCCAGGTGCAGTGCGAACCGCTGGCGCTGGAGCAGTTGCCGGCACCGATCCGCCACCAGGCGCGGGTACAGCGCCTGTTGAACGAACTGGCCCCGGTGGCGGGGCGCAACGAACGCAACGTGATGAGTGGAGGTGCGCGATGAGGACCGCATGGAGGCTGCTGCTGGCCGCGGCCTGCCTGCTTGGCAGTGCACAGGCGCTGGCACAGCGCCCACCGGCAACGACGCCGGCAACCGGCGTGATCACCACCGACATCGTCCGCACCTTCGACCGCTCCGCGCCCGAAGCGCTGGAGCTGTGGGCGCCCAGGACCGTGCTCGGGTATGGGGAGGTGGAACTGGGGTACGGGAAGATCCATTTGACGTGTGACGGTGAGCTAACTCACGCGCGCTGCCCGACTCTGGATACGGGAGGCCCCCCGTCAACGAGTTCGTTTCCCCTGGAGTTCCGTGAACAGCGAAGTGGTCAACGCATCGACGTCAATGTTACTGGCTGGCTGGAGCGGGTCGAGTGGCAACGTTACTGCAGTGTCGATTTCTGGGATCCGCGCAGGTATCCGATTTGGACATCCTTCTTCGCTGAGTGCTTTGTGCCACCGGGTGGTACCGCAGTCGCGCTGCTCGTGCAGCAGGAGGACATCGGCGGTCTGGTCGCCGGCCACTGGACTGCAGAACTCCGCCTCAACCTGCGCATCGATCCTGACGGCCCGATCATCGCCACCCACGTGTTCCGGTTCGATCTGACCATCACCGATCGCGACCGCACGATGATCTACCTGCCCGAGTTCGGCATGGCCGAGCCGCTGGTGGGCCTGCAGCTGGACTACCGGCTGGTTCCCTCGCCCGGCACGATCGGTGGCACCGCCGTGCTGGACATGTGCCTGTACGACGGCATGGGCTCGCAGAGCGAGTATCTGGCCATCACCGCGCGTGACATGGGCCCCGCGGCGCCCGGCCGTCCGGCATCGCAGTACTCGGTCTGGCACCGCGACGGTGGGCGCGAGGCGCAGGACCGCCTCGACTACCAGCTCACCCTGGACCACAGCGGCCAGAAGATCGCCCTGCGCAACAACGAGGAAGTGCTGCTGCGCGGCATCGATACCGCCGAGCTGCGGCTGGTGATGCTGCCCGACATGAACCAGTGGGTGTACTGCGTGCCCACGCCGCTGACCCTGGAAACCCCCCGTGTGCCGGCGTCCGAGAAACGCGAGGGCTACTACGACGGCCGCCTCAAGCTCGAAATGCGCCTGCCGACCGACCGCCTCTGACCTTCCCCTGGAACCCGATCCCATGAGCAAGATTCCCCTGGCCGGCACGCTGCTGCTGGCCCTTCTGCCAGCGGCACCGGTGCTGGCCAATCTCAACGTCCACCCCATGCGCGTGCACGCCGAAGCCGGCAAGACCACGACCGTGCGCGTGCACTCGCAGTCGCCGCAGCCGCAGTACGTGCAGGCCACGGTGAAACGCATCCTGCACCCGGCCAGTGACCACGAGGAAGAAGTCGATGAGGCCGTCGGCACCGCAGCGGTCATGGCGGTCACGCCAGGACGCTTCGGTCTGGCAGGAGGCGGCACGCGCCTGATACGGATCATTCCGCTGCAGCCGGTCGAGCAGGAAACCGCGTTCCGCATCTACTTCGAAGGCGTACGCGGTCCTGATGACAGCACGCCGGAGGTGCCGGTGCAGGGCGCCAGCGCCACGCTGGGCGTCAGCCTGGTCTGGGGCGTGCTGGTCAATGTGCTGCCCGCCGAGGGGCGCGTCGAGATGGCCCTGGACGGTGATCGCCTGTTGAACCGCGGCACGCTGCGGCTCGGCGTCAACCAGGTGCAGGACTGCGCCGCGGACGGCCGCTGCACCACGCACGAGATCAAACGCAGCCTTTACCCCGGCGCGGCGATGACGCTGCCGTTCGTGCCCCGCGCCGGTGGGCGCGTGGAGATCGACTACCGGCTCAGCCATGCCGGCTTCCGCGAGCACCGGCAGACGCTGCAGCCCTGACCGCCCATCACTGGCCTTGCGCCCCCCAGGTTCCCGTTTCCCAACCACCGAGACATCGATGAATCGCATCTACCGTTTGATCTGGAATACCCGACTGCGTTGCTGGGCGGTTGCCAGCGAGCACACCCGTTCGCGCGGCAAGCCGGCTTCGGCGGCACGCCCGCTTGCCGCCGCCCTGTGCGCGATGTTGGCCGCTCCCGCATTCGCGACCGAGCCTGCACCGGATCCGTTGAGCGTGCCCGACGCCATTGCAGCGGAGGCTGACGCAGCACCGGCAGAGTGGGACGCGTTGATGAGCGCGTTCATCGGCTCGCCTGCCACGTCGCGCAGTGTCGGCACTACCAGCTACCAGAACGTGCTGATCGGTGGGGGTTCCACGGTCAACAGCACCAAGGGCGTGGCCATCGGCGTGGGTTCGGTCACGGCGTTCGACGGCATCGGTATCGGCAACAATGCCAAGGGACTTGCCGGCGGCGTGGCCATCGGCATCAATGCGGGCACGGGAAGCGGCGAAGGGGGCACTGCGATCGGCAAAAGCGCCACGGCGCTGGGAGTCGGGGCCGTCGCGATCGGCCTCAACAGCTACGTTGGCGCGTCCGGTAACAGTGCGGTCGCGGTCGGGCGCAATGCCCGGGCCGAGGGTAGCGATGCCACGGCGATGGGGCCGAGGGCACAGGCGTCGGGATCCAGATCGGTAGCGCTGGGCAACAATGCGCAGGCACAGGCGCAGGGATCCGTCGTCATCGGTGACGGCAGCAGACTTGCCAACGGCAACGCACACCACGCCATCGTGATCGGCAGCGGTGCGCGCTCCGGCGGCTACGATGCGGGCATCGCCATCGGCCAGAACGCCGTGACCGACGGCCACGGCAAGGCCGTGGCGCTGGGTGCCAACGCCAATGCCGGGCAGAGCAACGCAGTGGCCCTGGGCGCCGGCTCGGTCACCAGTGCCAGCAACCAGGTCTCGGTGGGCAATGACACCCTGAAGCGCCGCATCGTCAATGTGGCCGATGGCACCCTGAGCACCACCAGCAGCGAAGTGGTGACCGGCAAGCAGCTGCACGCCACCAACCAGAGCATCGCCAGCGCGACGGGTACGGCGAACGCGGCGAAGACGGCCGCAGACCAGGCTGCGACGAAAGCCGGGCAGGCCTTGGCCAGGCTGGATGGCAGCCGCATCGCGATCGGGACCGGTGCCACTGCAACGGGCACCAACAGCACCGCCATCGGCAATGCCGCCGATGCGTCCGGTGGCTACAGCAACGCCCTGGGTTTCCAGGCGTCCAGCGCCGGCAGCAACGCCGTGGCGATGGGCACCCTGGCATCGGCGGACGGCAGCAGTGCAGTCGCGCTGGGCAATCGCGCGCGGACCGAGGGGGGCGACAACGGCGTGGCCATCGGCAATGCGGCGTTGGCCTACAACAATGACGGTCTTGCACTGGGCAACAATGCCCGCAGCGGCGTCAATGCGGCCGGTGAGCGCGTTGCCGCGTCCAACGGCGGCGTGGCGCTCGGCACCGGCTCGCGCAGCGGCAATGGCGGCGTGGCATCGGGCCTGCGTGCCTCGGCCACCGGCGATCGTGCCGTGGCCATCGGCAACGACGCCAAGGCAGATGTGACTCACGCCAGCGCGTTGGGCTACATGGCCGCGGCCACCGCGGACCAGGCCACGGCACTGGGCCGCGGCAGCGCGGCCAGTGCGCGCTTCGCCACCGCGGTCGGCAACCTTGCAGAAGCGAAGGCCGAGAGCAGCGCTGCGCTGGGTGACCGTGCCTCGGCCACCCATACCGGCTCGGTGGCGCTGGGAAGTTCCTCCACCACGTCCGGCAGCAACCAGGTCTCAGTCGGTAATGCCACGCTCAAGCGCCGTATCGTCAACGTGGCTGATGGCGTGCTGAGCAGCACCAGCACCGATGCGGTGACCGGCAAGCAGCTGCATGCGACCAACCAGAATGTCACCGCAGTCACCCAGGCGGCTACGTCGGCCCAGACGGATGCTACGCGCGCGCTGACGGCGCTGGCAGGCACCAGGACGGCAGTTGGCCAAGGGGCGGCGGCAGGTAGCAATGCTGTGGCGGTGGGCCATTCGGCGATGGCCGAAGGGTCCTACAGCAATGCCGTCGGTTATCAGGCCAGCGCGGGCGGCTCCAACGCGGTGAGCGCGGGCACCCTGGCGGGCGCCGCGGCTGACTCCTCGGTGGCGCTGGGCAATCGTGCCGCCGTGGATGCCACCTCCAGCGGCGCCATCGCACTGGGCACCAACGCCAAGGTCAATGCGCAGGCGGGCAACAGCGTCGCCCTGGGCGCGGGCTCGGTGGCGACCGGCGCCAACCAGGTCTCGGTGGGCAGTGCCACGGTGAAGCGGAACATCGTCAATGTGGCTGACGGAACGCTGAGCACCACCAGCGCCGAGGCGGTGACCGGCAGGCAGCTGCATGCCACCAACCAGAACCTCGCCACGGTGAATGCGCTGGCCAACACCGCACACAGCATCGCCAACGATGCGCAGACCAAGGCCAACGCGCTGGGGGGGCTGCTCAGCCAGAGTGCCGGCAACAGCGACGTCCGCGTCGGTGCCAGCAATACCGGTGGCGCGGTGGACATGCGCAACCAGTCCAGCGCCAACCGTCGCGTCACCGGCGTGGCCGACGCGGCACTCAGCAGCACCAGTGCCGATGCGGTCAGTGGCCGGCAGCTGCATGCCACCAACCAGAACGTCACGCAGGTCACCGCCACCGCCGCCACGCTCAGTGGCCTGGTCGGCCAGGCGGCAGCCGGCGGCGATCTGCGGCTGGGCGCGCAGAACAGTGGCACCGTCCTCGATGTCCGTAACCAGGGTAACGCCAGCCGTCGTATCAGTGGCGTCGCCGCTGGTGTGCTGAGTGCAGCCAGTACCGACGCGGTGAGTGGTCGCCAGCTCAACACCACCAACCAGAACGTGACCACGGCCACCACCCTGGCCAATACGGCGCACAGCGTGGCCAACGCCGCCCAGTCCACCGCCAACGATGCACAGGGCAAGGCCAACGTGCTCGGTGGCCTGCTCAGCCAGACCTCGTCCACTGGCGACGTACGCCTGGGTGCCGCCAACAGCGGTGACGTGCTGGATGTGCGCAACCAGGGCAACCAGGCGCGTCGCGTGCACGGCGTTGCCGCCGGTCAACTGTCGGCCACCAGCGACGATGCAGTCAGCGGCCGCCAGCTGTTCGACAGCAACGCGCAGATCGCCCGCAACCGTACGGACATCGACCGCCTGCGCGAGGACTTCGAGGGCTTCGATCCGGACCTGTCCGATGTGGTGCGTTTCGACGCAGGCGGCAATGTCGACCTGGAGGGTGGGCGCCTGCTCGCCGTAGGCGACGGGCAACTCAGTGCCGACAGCCGTGAGGCGGTCAATGGCGCGCAGCTGTTCGCCACCAATACGAAGGTGACCGAGCAGGGCGTGCAGATCGCTTCCGCGCGGGAAGACCTGGACGCGTTGCGCGTGGACTTCGACAACTACACGCCTGACCTGGGCAGCGTCGTGCAGTTCGGCGAGGACGGCACGGTGGACCTGAAGGCTGCGCGTCTGGTCGCTCTGGCTGAGGGCGAGATCGCGGCAGGCAGCCGCGAGGCGGTTACGGGCGGGCAGCTGTTCGTGACGAATGAGCGGGTGTCGGTGCTGGAGGAGGCGCAGAAATACTTTGTCGTGGGATTTGATGAATGGAGTGAGGCTGCGCAAGCGGGGCTTCTTGCGACATCAATTGGCAGTGACACTAAGGCGATGGCGGAAGGGGCCACTGCGGTTGGCAGTTTTGCCCAGGCTAGAGCCAAGAATTCGGTGGCACTGGGCCGAGCTGCGTTGGTGCATGAGGGCGCTGAAGACGGATTTGCGTTGGGCGCGCGCTCACAGGTGCATGTCCGCAATGGTGTTGCGCTCGGTGGAGGCAGTCAGGTCCGACCGGAGGCAATGAACAGTGTCGCGCTGGGGCATGACTCGTTGGCCTATGGTGCGAATGAAGTTTCGATCGGGCATGCGGACCTTAAGCGTCGCGTTACCAACGCCGCAAAGGGTGTTCAGGGTCATGACCTCACCACCGTCGACCAGCTCTCCGGCGTGGTGAACGCTCTCGGCGGCGGCGCGGGCTTTGCCGCGGACGGCAGCGTGATTGCTCCTTCCTACGGCGTGCAGGGCGCTGTACACGGCACGGTAGGCGATGCACTGGCCGCGCTGGATGCAGGCGTGGACAGCAATCGTGGCGGACTGGATGCGTTGGACGCGCGCCTGGATACGCTGGATCAGGCGCGGGCGATGGCGGATGCCAGTGCCGTGCGCTTCGGCGCCGACCGTTCCGCCGTCGACTTCGGTGGCGCGCGCCTCATCAACGTCGGCGAGGGTGATATCAGCCACGCGGGCAGCCGGGAGGTGGTCACGGGCGGGCAGCTTCATGCCAGCAACCAGCGGATCGCGGGCCTGGAGGAGAAGCACCTGTATGCGGTCGTGGGCTATGACGAGCTGAGCAAGCCAGCGGAAGCGGCGATCCTGGGTACTGCGTTGGGTAGTGATGCAAGGGCTCTGGCGGAAGGCGCAACAGCCATCGGGAGCTATACACTGGCTCGGGGCAAGAACTCCGTTTCGTTGGGCCGGGCCGCGTACGTGCATGAGGGTGCAGAGGATGGCTTCGCGTTGGGCGCTCGCTCCCAGGTGCAGATCAAGAATGGTGTTGCGTTGGGTGGAGCGGCGAAGGTTCTGGCAGAAGCACGTAATAGCGTTGCTCTGGGCTACGGATCCATAGCTACGGAGGAGAATGAGGTTTCACTGGGCGGAGCCGGAGCGCGACGGAGAGTCACCAACGCAATGAACGGCCGCGATGCCAGCGACCTCACCACCGTCTCCCAGCTCCGCAGCGCCTTCGCGGCCTTCGGCGGCGACATGCGCATGGATGCCGACGGCAACATCGTCGCGCCGGAGTTCCACGTGCAGGGCCAGCGGCAGGCCACGGTCGGTGATGCGCTGAAGTCGCTCGACGGCGCGGTGGTCGACACGCGCCGGGATCTGGCCAGCATCGATGCGCGTTTCGAGCGCCTGTTCGACGATGGCGGCCTCCGCAGTGACGGTACCGGCCAGCTGCGGCTGGCCGGGGAGCACGGCAGGGTGCTGGGCAACGTGGCCAACGGCATGATCGCGCCGGGCAGCCGCGATGCGGTCAATGGCGGTCAGCTGCACGCCGTGCAGCAGCAGCTCAACGGCCGTATCGACGGACTGCAGTCGCAGATCGACGGGTCGGCGACGGCCAGCCGCCAGGCAGCGGTGGACGACGTCGCTGGCGAGTCGCCGGCGGACAGCCAGACCCCGGCCCCGCCGGTCAAGGACGCGCCGTCGGTGGCCTCCACCGACACGCCGAAGCCGAAGCCGGAAGCCGACGATCCGTTGCCGCAGGTGGACTCGCGTGCCGTGGATCAGGCGGTGAACCAGGCGCAGGCCTACACCGACCAGGCGATGGCCAGCGTGGACCGCCGGCTGGACCGGATGGACAAGCGCCTGAACCGCATGGCGGCAATGGGCAGTGCGCAGGCGGCGATGGCGATGAACACCGCCGGCCTGCAGACCTACAACCGCCTCGGCGCGGGTGTGGGCCATGCCGAAGGCGAGTCGGCGCTGGCGGTGGGTTACCAGCGCGTGCTCAACGAGCGCGGCTCGGCCACCTTCAGCCTCAATGGTGCCTTCACCAACAGCGGTGAGCGCACCGTGGGCGTGGGCTTCGGCGTGGGCTGGTAACCGGCAGGGCGACGCGGTCCGGTCGCCCTGATGCATGACGACGCCCCACGCGGTCCGCCGCGTGGGGCGTCTGCGTTGTGGGGCTCAGATGCTGCCGAGATAGCTTTCGATCTGCTCCTGGCTGAGCAGTTCGCGCAGCTGGGCCTGCGAGGCGCGCCGCATCGGCTTCTCGTCGACCGGTGACAGCGGTGCCTGGCGCAGGGCGTCATACGGCAGCACAGCCAGGTCGAACGTCAGTTCCTCCGCACTGAACACCCAGACCGGCACGTCCAGGCTGCGCTCGCGGTCCAGGCGCAGCCGGCGCACGCGCGACTCGGCCGGAATGCCCTGTTCGTCCAGGAAGCGATGCACGGCTTCGGGGTCGTCGCTGTGCAGATGGACCTGCACGGGGCTGTTGGCATCGGCGGTGCCGTCCAGCACCGGGCCGACCAGGCGCGGGGCGAAGGCATGCAGGAATTCCAGTGCGCGCAGCGCACCTTCGCGACGGCGCTGCAGCTCGTTGCCGTGCTGGGGACCAGCGAACAGGCGCTGGTATTCGCGCAGCGCGTCCTCGATCTCGACATTGCGGGGCAACGAGGCATCGTCATGGATGCCAAGCCGGCTGGCCGCCTTCAGTTTGGCCTGGTGGAAGTCGCGGATGCCGCCTTCGGCCATCAGGCGGGCGGCTTCGTGGGCGAGGCGGTGACGACGCTCACGGGTCTGGGTGGTGGCATGCTGGCGGGCGCGATGCATGCGGGAACTCCTGTTGCGACCTGGCTACAGACTAGCGCAACGGTGTGACATCTGCGTGGGCAATGGAGAAGGGATGCGGGGCCGGGCCCACGCTCGGCTGGCCGGGCCGTCGAGCCGGGCATGCGCCGGCTCGACGGTGACGCCCGCGGCACGCGTCAGAAGATATCGAACGCAGCCGCGTCGGCCTGAGGGGTATTGAGGTTCAGGTCATAGTCCGTCAGGCGATCCATGTCCTCCACCTTGACCCATTCGGTCGCGCCGTTGAGCGTGGTCTGCACCATGCCGCTGGGCGGGTCGTTCTGCGCGATCGGCGTGTCCTTCAGCGCGGTGCGCATGTACTCGATCCAGATCGGCAGCGCGGCCTTGCCGCCGTATTCGCGGTAACCCAGCGAACGGAAGTCATCGCGGCCCACCCACACGGTGGTCACGTACGGGCCGCCGAAGCCGGAGAACCAGGCATCGCGGTGGTCGTTGGTGGAGCCGGTCTTGCCGCCCACGTCCTCGCGGCCGAGCACCTTGGCCTGGGTACCGGTACCGCGCTGGACCACATCGCGCATCATCGACACCAGCTGGTAGGCGGTGCGTGCATCGATCGCGCGCGGCGCGGTGCGCGCATCCGGGTTGACCGGTGCGGCAGCGGTTTCGGTGGTGGCCTGCGCCTTGGCGGCGGCCGGGTCCGGCGTGGGGGCCGGGGCACCGAAGTTGAAGCCGTCCACGACCTGACTGACCGGCTGGTCGCTGCTGCCGGCACAGTCGCGGCAGGCCAGTGCCGGGTTCTCCTTGAACACCAGGTTGCCGTCGCGGTCGTTCACCTGGTCGATCAGCCAGGTGTCCACGCGCGAGCCGCCGTTGGCGAACACGGCATAGCCACGGGCCACCGACAGCGGGGTCAGCGAGGCGGTGCCGAGCGACATCGACAGGTTCGGCGGCAGCTCCGATTCGGCGAAGCCGAACTCGCTGATGTACTTGCGGGCGTAGTCCACGCCCATGCCGTCGAGCAGGCGCACCGAGACCAGGTTGCGCGACTGCACCAGGGCTTCGCGCAGGCGCATCGGGCCGCGGAAGCCACCGCCATCGTTCTGCGGTGCCCAGGTCTTGCCGCGGCGGTCGCGGAACACGACCGGGGCATCAAGCACGATCGAAGCCGGGTTGTAACCCTTGTCGAACGCTGCGGCATAGACGAACGGCTTGAAGCTCGAACCGGGCTGGCGACGGGCCTGGGTGGCGCGGTTGAACTTGTTGCCGGAGAAGCTGAAACCGCCGACCAGCGCCTTCAGCGCACCGCTGTGGGCATCCAGCGAGACCAGCGCGGACTGACCGCGCGGGATCTGGTCCAGCAGCCACTCGCCCTCCTTGTCGCCGGCGCGCACACGCACGATGTCGCCGCGCTGCACCAGCTTGCCGGGGGTCTTGTTGGTCCACCGGGCGGCACCGGCCGGCAGCACGATCTCGCTGCGGTTGGCCAGCACCACCGTGGCGCTGCCATCGGCACCGGCGCTGGCAACGATCGCCGGCAGCAGGCCTGCCTGCGCCGGGATGCCGCGCAGATGTTCGGCCAGGGCTGCGGCATCGTCGCCGGCCCCCAGCTGCACCTGCTTCTCCACGCCGTGCCAGCCGTGGCGGTGGTCATACAGCAGCAGGCCGTCACGCACCGACAGGTTGGCCGCGGTCTGCAGGGTCGAATCGATGGTGGTGGTGACGTGGTATCCCTTGTTGACCACATCGCCGCCGAAGCGCGCGATCATCTCCTGGCGCACCAGTTCGGCCACGTAGGGCGCCTCGACCTGCACCGGCGGCTCATGCGCGGTGGCATGCATCGGCACGGCCTTGGCCGCATCGGCCTCGGCCTGGCTGACGAACTTCAGATCGGCCATGCGCTGCAGCACATAGTTGTCGCGGCGCTGGCGGGCGCGTTCCGGGTTGGAGATCGGGTTGCCGGAGGAGGGGAACTTCGGGATGCCGGCCAGCGAGGCCATCTCATCCAGGTCCAGTTCGGCCAGCTTCTTGCCGTAGTAGAACTCCGCTGCCGCGGCCACACCGTAGGCACGGTTGCCGAAGAAGCTCTTGTTCAGGTACAGCTCGAAGATCTCGTCCTTGCTCAGCTCGGACTCGATCTTGCGGGCCAGCAGGATCTCGGCCAGCTTGCGGGTGTAGCTGTACTCGGAACTGAGGAAGAACTGGCGGGCCACCTGCTGGGTGATGGTGGACCCGCCGGGCACGCGCTTGTCGTTGGTGGTGGCCAGCAGCCACACCGCGCGGGCGATGCCCTTGTAGTCCACGCCGCCATGTTCATAGAAGCGGGCGTCCTCGGTGGCCAGGAAAGCCTGCTTGAGCTTCTCCGGCACCTCCTTCATGGTGACCGGGGTGCGCCGGGTCTCGCCGAACACCGCCATCAGCTTGCCGTCGGCGGCATAGACGTACATCGGCTCCTGCATCTCCACGTCGCGCAGGGTCTGCACGTCGGGGAGCTTGGAGGACACAGCGTAGTAGAGACCGCCCACAGCGGCCGCACCGATCAGCGCCAGGACCAGGACAATCAGGAAGATCCAGCGCAGCCAGCGGCGGAGTCGAGTCATCGGGTTCAGATTCCGATTGCGAATTTCGTGGTCGCAGAGTATAGATTACGCAAGGTGGCGGCTGGGGTCGGCACCGGGGAGCGCAAGGGGAAACGCCAGGGGCTGCATCGTGAACCTGTGAGGGAATTCACAGCAGGGCGGTTGCCATTTGCTAAGAATACGTTATTAATGCGCGGTCGCAGTTCTTGCGTCCAAGTGCCCGTCGGCAGGGGAGAAACCGTGGGGCTCATCCCAAAAAGTCAGTCGCCGCTTATTGGCGTCGACATCAGTTCGACTGCGGTAAAGCTGTTGCAGCTTTCCCGCAGTGGCAATCGTTTCCGTGTGGAACATTACGCCGTGGAACCACTGCCGCCGAATGCGGTCGTGGAGAAGAACATCGTCGAGGTGGAGGCCGTGGGTGAGGCCATCCGCCGGGCGTTGAACCGTTCCGGCAGCAAGGCGAAGCAGGCCGCCGCCGCCGTGGCCGGCTCGGCCGTGATCACCAAGGTGATCCCGATGCCGGCCGAGCTCGACGAGAACGACATGGAAGCGCAGATCGAGCTGGAAGCGGTCAACTACATTCCCTATCCGATCGAGGAAGTGAACCTGGACTTCGAGGTGATCGGGGTGATCCCGAACAACCCGGAGATGGTCCAGGTGCTGCTGGCCGCGTCGCGGTCCGAGAATGTGGAACTGCGCCAGTCGGCGCTGGAACTCGGCGGCCTCCAGGCCAAGGTGATGGACGTGGAGGCCTTCGCGGTCGAGAACGCCTTCGCCCTGGTTGCCAGTGAGCTGCCGGTGTCCACCGACGGCGTGGTCGCGCTGGTCGACATCGGCGCCACGATGACCACCCTGAACGTCCTGCGCGGCGGGCGCAGCCTGTACAGCCGCGAACAGGTGTTCGGCGGCAAGCAGCTGACCGACGAGATCATGCGCCGCTACGGCCTGAGCTACGAGGAAGCCGGCCTGGCCAAGCGCCAGGGCGGGCTGCCGGAAAGCTACGAGATGGAAGTGCTGGAGCCGTTCAAGGAAGCCACGGTCCAGCAGATCAGCCGCCTGTTGCAGTTCTTCTACGCCGGCAGCGAATTCAATCGTGTCGATCATATCGTGCTGGCCGGAGGCTGCGCGGTTCTTGGGGGCCTGCCGGAAATGGTCGAGGAGCAGCTGGGTGTGCCGACCGTGGTCGCCAATCCGCTGGCGCAGATGACGCTGGGACCGAAGGTGAACGCGCATGCGCTGGCCCAGGATGCTCCCGCGCTGATGATCGCGACCGGTCTGGCGCTGAGGAGCTTCGACTGATGGCACGCATCAACCTGTTGCCCTGGCGCGCCGAACGGCGCAAGCAACGCCAGCGCGAGTTCTACGCAATGCTGGGCATGGCCGCCGTGGGTGGCCTGCTGCTGTCGCTGATGATCTGGTTCTACTACGACCGCCAGGTCAGCGGCCAGATGGACCGCAATGCCTACCTGCAGGCCGAGATCGACAAGGTCAAGGAGCAGAACAAGGAGATCGACCGCCTCGACGCGCAGAAGGAGCGGCTGCTGGCGCGCAAGAAGGTGATCGAGGAACTGCAGGCCAAGCGCTCGCAGATGGTCCACCTGTTCGACGCGCTGGTGCGCACCATTCCCGATGGCGTCGTGCTGACCGCCCTGAAGCAGGAAGGGGACACCCTTACCCTGGAAGGCCGTACCCAGTCCAACGCCCGCGTTTCGGCGTACATGCGCAACCTGGAGACGTCCGGCTGGATGGCCAGCCCGGAGCTGTCGATCATCGAGGCGCGTGAGCCGGACAAGGACAAGGACGGTCGCCCGGGCCCGGTATCGGACATCAAGGCGCTGCCGTATGTGTTCGTGGTCAAGGTGAAGCTGCCGGCGCAGAGCGAGGAGGCCACCGCGCCGCCGGGCCTGAATGCCGATGGCACCGTGGCACCGGCCGCAGCCGCCGAACCGGTCGCACCGCTGTCGGCCGCGCCCGCCGCACCGGCCACCGCACCCGCCACCACGCCGCCCCCGGCAACGGCCCCGCCGGCCGCTGCGCCGGCCAAGCCGGAGGGCAGCCGCCTGGCACAGCCGCCGCAGGCCTTCCACGCCCCGTTGCAGGGGGATCGCGCATGAGCCAGAAGATCGATCTCAAGAACCTGGATTTCAACGACATCGGCAACTGGCCGCAGAAGGCCAAGATCGTCTTCTGCGCGCTGCTGGCGCTGGTCATCATGTTCGTGGCGTGGATGCTGCTGATCAGTGGCAAGCGCGAGGAACTGGAGGGCCTGGAGCGGCAGGAGACCGAGCTGCGCACCGAGTTCACCAAGCAGCAGGAACGTGCGGTGAACCTGGCGCCGCTGAAGCAGCAGCTGGCACAGATGGAGCAGGTGCTGCAGCAGATGCTGCGGCAGCTGCCGAGCAAGACCGAAATGCCGGACCTGATCATCGACATCTCGCAGACCGCGTTGTCCAGCGGCCTGTCCAACGAGCTGTTCGAACCCGAGTCCGAGCAGATCAAGGAGTTCTACGCCGAGAAGCCGATCAAGCTGCGGATGGTGGGCAGCTACCACCAGTTCGGTGCGTTCGTCAGCGGCGTGGCTTCGTTGCCGCGGGTGGTCATCCTGACCATGCACGACATCAACCTCAAGCCCAAGGACAAGACCAGCGGCAACGTCCGCGCAGGTGCGCTGGAGCTGTCCGGCACGGTCAAGACCTACCGGTATCTGGACGAAGCCGAAGTGCAGGCGCAGCAGAGTGCTGACGCCGGCAAGGAGGGCGGGAAGTGATGCGCGCACAGATCGTACGCGGGTCGATGGTGCTGGCGGTCCTGCTGCTGGCCGGCTGTGGCCGCGGCGTGACCAGCACGCCGGGCGATGCGCCGAACCTGGAGAAGTGGGTGGAGGGCGAGCGTGCGCGACCGGCGCAGCCGCTGGAGCCGCTGCCGGTGATGCAGCAGTTCGAGACCTTCGAATACTCCGCGCAGGGCATGCGCGATCCGTTCACCGATGCCTGGACCAATCCGCAGCAGGGGAACGGCGGATTGCGACCGGACCCGAACCGGCGCAAGGAGCCCCTGGAGGGCTTCCCGCTGGACGCACTGGATATGGTCGGCACCATCGGCACCGGCGGCAGCACCGTCGCGCTGGTGATGGGGCCGGACAAGGTCACCTACCGGGTCCGCCCGGGCGGCTACCTGGGGCAGAGCGACGGGCGGGTCACCGCGGTCTTCGAGGACCGCGTTGAACTGATCGAACTGGTGCCGGATGGCGCGGGTGGTTGGCTGGAACGGCCAGCGACGCTCGCGCTGGAAGATCAATGATCGTTTACTGGGGATAGCACGATGACCTTTCACCAAGCCAAGGGGCTGCGTCCCATCCGGCGCTCTACCTTGAACCGTGTCAGCGCGCTGGGAGTCGCGCTGATGCTGGCCTGCGCTCCGGCGCTGGCCGCCGCACCGGCGGAGAAACCGGCCAGCACCGCGGTGGCCCCTTCGGCCCCGGCGACAACTGGCCTGTCGGTGTCCAAGATCGATTTCAAGCGCGGCGATGACGGCGTCGGCCGCCTGATCCTGCAGTTCGACGGCCAGGGCGCGATTCCCGACCTGCGCACGCAGGGCAGCAACGTCGTGGTCGACGTGGGCAACGCGCGCCTGCCGGCCAACCTGCAGAAGCCGATGAACGTGGTCGACTTTGCCACGCCCGTGCAGCGCATCGATGCCAAGCCATCGGGCGCCGGGACCCAGCTGGTGCTGAGCACGGCGGGTACGGTGGAGTCGCTGGCCTACCAGAGCGGCAACGAATACGTGGTCGAGATCAGTCCGCGACAGGCGCCCGCCGCCGTCGGTGCGGTCAACGCCGGTACGGTCACCCAGGCGGTGAAGGCCGTCGGCCAGCGTGGCTACTCGGGCAAGCCGGTCACCTTCAACTTCCAGGACGTGCCGGTGCGCACGGTGCTGCAGTTGATCGCCGAAGAATCCAACCTCAATGTCGTGGCGTCCGATTCGGTGCAGGGCAACGTGACCCTGCGCCTGGTCAACGTTCCGTGGGACCAGGCGCTGGACATCGTGCTGCGCGCGAAGGGCCTGGACAAGCGTCGCGATGGCAGCGTGATCTGGGTCGCGCCGCAGGCCGAGCTGGCCAAGTTCGAGCAGGAGAAGGAAGACGCCCGCATCGCCATCGAGAACCGCGAAGACCTGGTGACCGATTACGTGCAGATCAACTACCACAGCGCCACGCAGATCTTCAAAGCGCTGACCGAGGCCAAGGGCATCGGCGGCGGTGGCGGTGGTGGAAGTGGCGGTTCCTCGTCGCAGGAGGAAAGCGGGTTCCTGTCCACGCGCGGCCGCATCGTTGCCGACGAGCGCACCAACACGCTGATGATCAGCGACATCCCCAAGAAGATCGCACGCATGCGCGAACTGATCGGGGTGATCGATCGTCCGGTGGACCAGGTGCTGATCGAAAGCCGCATCGTGATCGCCACCGACACCTTTGCCCGCGAACTGGGTGCGAAGTTCGGCATCAGCGGCAGCCGCGACAATGTCTACTTCAGCGGCAGCCTCGACGCCAACGCCAAGACCCGCAAATCGCAGGTCGATACCGCGCTGGAAAATGCCAAGGCCGTGCGTGAGTGGCAGGCCGGTGGCAGTGTCGGTCCGGCACCGGTGCCGACCGGCTCGACCATCGAGCGTGGCCTGAACTGGAACCTGCCGGTGGCCCTGGCCAACAACCCGGGTTCGCTGGCGCTGTCGATCCTCAACGCGGGCTACCTGCTGGATGTCGAGTTGTCGGCCATGCAGGAGGAATCGCGTGGCGAAGTGATCTCCAATCCGCGCGTGGTCACCACCAACCAGCGCGAGGCGATGATCAAGCAGGGCAAGGAGATCGGCTACGTCACCATCAGCGGTACCGGTGCCGCCGGGGGCGCGGGTTCGACGCCGAACGTGCAGTTCAAGGAAGTCGTGCTGGAGCTGCGGGTGACCCCGACGATCACCAATGACAACCGCGTGTTCCTGAACATGCAGGTCAAGAAGGATGAAGTCGATCGCCTGATCGAACTGCAGGGCTACGGTACGGTGCCGTCGATCAACCGCCGCGAAGTCAATACCGCGGTGCTGGTCGAGGACGGCCAGACCGTGGTGATCGGCGGTGTGTACGAGTTCACCGATCGCAACAGCATCAGCAAGGTGCCGTTCCTGGGCGATGTGCCGTTCCTGGGCAATCTGTTCAAGAAGCGCGGTCGCAACAAGGACAAGGCCGAGCTGCTGGTGTTCGTGACGCCGAAGGTGCTGCGCGTGGCCAAGCAGAACTGATCCACCGCCTGCAGCAGGTGCGAAACGGGGCCGCCATGTGCGGCCCCGTCTGCGTTGCGGCCATGCAGCCACGCAGGGCGTGGACGCTGTTCAGCGTCTCTTGATGCCATCGCCGGGGCACCCTGCGATGATGTCGGGAACCCGTGCCGTCCTGTGCCGGTCAAAGGCCCTCATGAACCTGCCCCCGCCGATGCCCGAATCTGCAATGCCGGCTGCCACGCCGGCCACGTCCCACCTGCACGCGGCGTTCAACACGTTGCGCGAGGCGCTGTCGGCCGAGATCGTCGGCCAGGCCGCCCTGATCGAGCGCCTGCTGATCGCGCTGCTGGCCGATGGCCATCTGCTCGTGGAGGGTGCGCCCGGGTTGGCCAAGACCACCGCCATCCGCGCCCTGGCAGCGCGCCTGGAGGCCGATTTCGCGCGCGTGCAGTTCACCCCGGACCTGTTGCCTGCCGATCTGACCGGTACCGAGATCTGGCGCCCGCAGGAAGGCCGTTTCGAATTCGTGCCGGGCCCGATCTTCCATCCGATCCTGCTGGCCGATGAAATCAATCGTGCACCGGCCAAGGTGCAGTCGGCGCTGCTGGAAGCGATGGGCGAGCGCCAGGTCACCGTGGGTCGCCACACCTATGCGTTGCCCTCGTTGTTCCTGGTGATGGCCACGCAGAACCCGATCGAGCAGGAGGGCACGTTCCCGTTGCCCGAAGCGCAGCTGGACCGCTTCCTGATGCATGTGCGCATCGGTTATCCGGACCAGACGGCCGAGGCGGAAATCCTGCGGCTGGCGCGCGAACGTGCGCGCGGCGCGCTGGGTGAAGCCCCGGCGGCCCCGGAGAAAATGCCGATGCAGGATGTCTTCCAGGCGCGTCGCCAGGTACTGGACCTGCACATGGCACCGGCCCTGGAACGCTACCTGGTGGAGCTGGTGCTGGCCTCCCGCGATCCGGCCCGCTACGACCCCGCGCTGGGCCGTCGCATCGCGTGGGGCGCAAGCCCGCGCGGTTCGATCGCGCTGGAGCGTTGCGCGCGTGCGCGCGCATGGTTGGCCGGCCGTGACTTCGTCACCCCTGATGACGTGCGTGCGGTGGCTGCGGACGTGCTGCGCCACCGCGTGCTGCCGAGCTACGAGGCGACCGCCGAAGGCTGGGATGGCGAACGGCTGGTGCAGGAACTGCTGGCCCGGGTGCCGGCACCCTGAGCCTGCGCATGACCGATACATCCCAGGAGCATGGAGTGTCCGCCAGCGAAGGCGATGGACTGCGCCCGCAGCTGGCCGAGCTGGTGGCGCTGCGCCGTCTGGCCCAGCGTCCGCCGCCGCCCCGTCGCGGCCGCGCCGGCAATGCGGGGCAGGCACCGTCGCCGCTGCGCGGGCGCGGCATGGAGTACGCGGAATCGCGCGAGTACGTCGCCGGTGACGATGCCCGTCATATCGACTGGCGCGTGACCGCGCGCACCGGTCGTGCCCATACCAAGCTGTTCCAGGCCGAACGCGAACGGGTCAGTCTGATCGTGGCCGATACCTCACCCGCGCTGTACTTCGGCACCCGCGTGCGTTTCAAGTCGGTGCAGGCTGCGCGTGCCGGTGCAGTCGCCGCCTGGTCGGCGCAGCGCCGCGGCGACCGCATCGGTGCGCTGCGCGGCAGTGACCGCGAAGCGCCGGTAGCGCCAGCCGGCGGACCACGTGGCGTGCTGCGCGTGCTCGACGCGCTGACGCGCTGGTATGCGCAACCTCCGGCCGATGATCTGGGTCTGGAGCGCGCGCTGGACCACGCGGCGCGCGTTCTGCGTCCGGGTGCACGGCTGCTGGTGCTGGCCGACCCGCAGCAGGCCATCCGCATTGCGCCGGCGCGATGGGGAGCGCTGGCCCAGCATCACGACCTCAGCCTGGTGCTGCTGGTCGATCCGCTGGAGCTGCAGCCACCGTCGGCGCCCCTGCAGTTCCTTGCCGCCCAGCAGCGCATCGGACTGGACCTGCGCCGCGGCGACGTGCAGGCGCAGTGGCATGCGCATTTCGTTGAACCGCTGCAGGAACTGCAGCGCCAGCTGGGGGCACGCCGCATCGATGTGCAGGTACTGAGCAGTGATGCGGCCAGCGATGCCTGGCTGGCGCCGGCGCCTACCGAGGTACCCGCATGAGCGCAGCCCTGCCCCTGCGCGATGTGCAGCTGCCACCGGCACCGTCGTGGTGGCCACCGGCCCCCGGCTATCTGATGATCGGGGCGGTTCTGCTGCTGGCGCTGCTGATCCTCGCCCTGCTGTGGTGGCGTCGCCGTCGGCGTCAGCAGCGCTGGTTGCAGGCGTTTGATCGCGAGCTGGCGGGCGCGACCGATGCCGCCGCTGAGGTGGCGGCCATTGCGGGCCTGCTGCGCCGTGCCGCGCGTCAGGCACGGCCGGGCAGCGAAGCGTTGCATGACCACGCCTGGTGGCAGCGGGTGGATCCGCAGGCGACGTTGCCGGCGGCGCAGCGCGATCTGCTTGCCGAGGGCGCGTACCGGCCGCAGGTGGATGCGGCCGATGTCGCAGTGCTGCGCCGCTGGGCACGCGGACGTTACCTGGCGATGCTGCAGGAGCGGCGCCGATGAGTGCGCTGGCGAGTTACTGGCCCTGGCCGGACCTGCAGCTGGCCTGGCCATTGGCGCTGTTGGCGGTGCCGTTGCCGTTGCTGATGCTGGCCTGGAAGCGCCGTGCCGCCCCCGGCGCTGCGCTGCGCGTGCCCTATGCCGCGACCGAACTGGAGGCCCTGGCCGGAGCGGGTCGTATCGATGCGCGCAGGTGGCGTGCGCTGCTGCTGTGGCTGGGCTGGATCGCGCTGTGCGTGGCGCTGGCGCGGCCGCAGCAGTTGGGCGAGGCGATCACACCGCCGCAGCAGGGGCGCCAGATGATGCTGGCGATGGACGTGTCCGGCAGCATGGGCGAGGCCGACATGGTGCTCGGCGGCCAGGCCGTCGATCGGCTGACCGCCGCCAAGGCCGTGCTGGCCGACTTTCTTGACCGTCGTGCAGGCGATCGCATCGGCCTGCTGATCTTTGGTGATCGGGCCTATACGCTGACCCCGCTCACTGCCGACCTGGCCAGCGTCCGCGACCAGCTGCGCGACAGCGTGGTCGGCCTGGCCGGGCGCGAGACCGCCATCGGCGATGCCATCGGCCTTGCAGTCAAGCGCCTGCGCAGCCAGCCCGAGGGCCAGCGTGTGCTGATCCTGCTCACCGATGGCGTCAGCAATGCAGGCGTGCTGGAACCGCTGCGTGCGGCGGAGGTAGCGCGTGCCGAGGGCGTGCGCATCCACACCGTCGCCTTTGGCGGCGATGGCAGCATGCGCTTTCTCGGCATTCCGATTTCCGCCGACCAGGACCCGGTGGACGAGGCGACGCTCAGGCAGATCGCCCGGATGACCGGCGGCCAGTTCTTCCGCGCCCGCGACACTGCCGAGCTTGCAGGCATCTATGCCGAGCTGGACCGGCTGGAGCCCATCGCGGAGAAGGGGCCGGCCCTGCGCCCGCGCGATGAGCGTTATCCCTGGCCGCTGGGCGTGGCGCTGCTGCTCGGTGCGCTTGCGTGGGCATGGCCGGAGCGTCGTCGATGATCGCCCTGGCATCCCATCTGCCGGACTGGAACGCGCTGCATTTCCTGCGGCCTGACTGGCTGTGGGCGTTGGCCGCGCTGCCGTTGATCGTGGCCGTAGCGGTGTATCGACAGCGCCGCAGCGATGCATGGCGGCAGGCGGTCGATGCCCATCTGCTGCCCCATCTGCTGGCGTCGGGGCCGCGCCGTCGCATGCGCCTGCCGTGGGCGCAGCTGCTGGGCTGGACGCTGGCGTGCCTGGCCCTGGCCGGGCCCAGCTGGCGACAGCAGGCGCAGCCGATGTTCCAGGCCAGCGCACCGTTGCTGGTGGTGCTGGACCTGTCCAGCCGGATCACCGCCACCGACCTGCCGCCGTCGCGCCTGCTGCAGGCGCGGGCCAAGATCGGCACGTTGCTGCGCGCCCGCGAGGGCGGCCAGGTTGGGCTGATCGTCTATGCGGACGATGCCTATACCGTCGCTCCGTTGACCGAGGATGCCAGCAATGTCGCGCTCTATCTGGACGCGCTGTCGCCGGATGTCATGCCGCGCGATGGCCAGCGTGCCGATCGTGGCATCGATTGGGCGACACGGCTGATGCGGCAGACCGGCGCGCCCCAGGGGCAGATCCTGGTGGTCACCGACCAGGCTGACGATGAGGCCGAACTCGCTGCTTCGCAGGCCCGCAGCCTGGGGCTGCAGGTGTCGGTGCTGGGTCTGGGAACTCCGGGCGGTGCCGCGTACCGCGACAGCAGCGGCCAGATCCGCCAGGCCGCGCTGGACGAAGGCCGCCTGCGCGCCGTGGCGACGGCCGGCGGCGGCCGCTATGTGCGGATCGCCGCCGATGATCGCGACCTGCGCGCGCTGGGTGTGCTCGATGCCCGTGAAGGCACAGCGCTGCAGCGGCCGGGTACCGGTCACCAATGGCGCGACGAAGGCTTCTGGTTGCTGCCGCCGTTGATGCTGCTTGCGCTGCTGGCGTTCCGACGGCGTGCGCTGCTGGCTGCCGTGCTGGCGGTCGGCCTGTTGCCGTGGACGGACGGCGCGCAGGCGCAGGCACAGACGCGGCCGGTGCAGGGCACGCTGTGGAAGCGGGCGGACCAGGTGCAGCATCAGCGTCTGGCCGAAGGCGTACAGGCCTACCGCCAGGGTGACTTCGCACGTGCCCGGCAGCAGTTCGAAGGGCTCGACACCGCGGCCGGCTGGTACAACCTCGGCAATGTGCTGGCCCGCCAGGGCCAGTACGACGATGCCATAGCCGCCTACGATCGCGCACTGGCCCTGCAGCCGGGGATGGCCGACGCGGTGGCCAACCGGGCTGTTGTGGATGCTGCACGCAAGCGCAAGCCGCCGGGTGGCCAGCGGCAGAACCCGGGACAGCAGAATCCGCCCCGGAAGCCGTCCTCGACGCCGCAGGATCAGCAGGGCCAGCCACAGCAGGGCCAGCCGTCGGGGCAGGGACAGCCGCAGGCGCCCTCGCAGCGCCCCCCGCCCTCAGACGCCGGCGCCCAGCCGCAACCGCGGCTCGGTGAGCGTGGTAATCAGGGGCCGCCGTCACCGCCCCAGGCCGAGGACGCCCATGCGCAGGCCGAGGCCGACGCGCAGCAGCGACAGCGCATGCAGCAGGCCATCGAACAGGGGCGCGAGGGCCGGGAGAAGAATGATCCGACCGTGGCGGGCGATGACGGCCGCACGCCGCGCCAGCGTGAGGAACAACAGGCGGTGGACGCCTGGATGCGGCGCGTGCCGGATGATCCGGGCGCGTTGCTGCGTGCCAAGTTCCAGCTGGAAAACGAACGCAGGAAGAGGGAAGGGCGATGAACATGCACGGCCTACGCCGGTGTGCGGCAATGCTGCTGCTGTGGCTGCCATTGATGGCCTGGGCACAGCCGCGGGCATGGCTGGACCGCGATCGCATCGCGATGGGCGATACGGTCACCCTCAACGTGCAGAGTGATGCCGGTGCGCCCGACTTCGCGCCGCTGCGCGGTGACTTCGATCTCAGTGGGCAGACCAGCAGCCGCCAGGTGGAGTGGAGCAACGGCAGCATGCAGCAACGCAGTCTGTATGGCGTGGCACTGACACCGCGACGCAGTGGCGCGCTGACGATCCCGGCCCTGCAGGTGGGTACTGCGCAGACCGCACCGCTGACGTTGCAGGTGGACGCCGCCGCCCCGGTCACCGCTGCCAACGGTGCGGCCATGGCGTTCATACAGACCGATGTCGACGATGACACGCCCTACGTGCAGCAGAGCGTTGGCGTGGTCGTGCGCCTGTTCTTCGCCTCGCAGCTGGCCTCCGGCGAGCTCATCGTGGATACGCCCGCCGGTGCCTCGCTGCAGCGGGTGGGCGACGACCGCACCGACGTGAGGCAGGTCAATGGACGCCGCTACAACGTGGTCGAGCGCCGCTTCCTGCTGATTCCCGAGCGCAGCGGGACACTGCGCCTGGCCGGCGCGCGCTTCAACGGCCGCAGCGCAGGCGGCTTCTTCGATGACTTTTTCGGAGGGGGCGATGGCCGCATGAACGCCACCGGCGCCGACCGCACGCTGCAGGTGCAGGCACAGCCGGCGCAGGCGCCGCAGCCGTGGCTGCCGTTGCAGGGCCTGCAGTTGCGCTATACCAGCGCGCCGAGTACTGCACGTACCGGCGAGGCGGCCACCATCGTGGTCGAAGCGATCGCCGAAGGTGCCACCCGTGCCCAGTTCACCGACCTTCCGGTTCCGGACCTCGGCACGGCGGCGCAGGTGTTCGCCGAACCGGCGCAGTACGAAGAGACCTTCACTGGCAGCACCCCGCGGTTGAAGATCACCCGTCGTTACTCCGTCGTGCCCCGCCAGCCGGGTCCGCTGCAGGTGCCGGGGCCGAGGGTGTCATGGTGGAACGTGCGCGACGGCAGCGCGCAGCAGGCACGACTGCCGGACCTGGCGCTGACAGTCAGCGCCGGTACGGGCACTGCCGCGCCCGCCGCGCCGCCGCCGATCGACACCGATGCAGCGCTGCCCGACGACGACACGCGCATCGCGGCCACCGATCCGATCACCTCGGGGACACCGAGCCAGCCCTGGCCCTGGATTGCCGCGGTGATCGGCCTGGCGCTGCTGTGGCTGCTGACCCTGCTGTGGGGCTGGCAGCGCGGACGCGGTGGGCCGTCCATGCGCGGTGCCACTCGCCCGCCGGGGCCGTCGTCCGGGCCGGAAGCCAGCGAAGGACGCGGCAGCGTCGCCGAACTGCGCCGGGTGCTGGACGGCGAGGGCTTCGACCAGGTCGAAGCGCAGCTGTGCGCGATGGCAGCTGTACCGCGGTTGGAGCAGGTCATCGCCAGGCTGGGTGATCCGAACCAGCGCCAGGTGCTGCAGGAGCTCCAGCAGGTGCGATGGGGCGGGCAGGGAGAGCCGGCACCACTGCGTGTGCGGTTGCGCGAGGCCTTCCGTGACGGACCACACTGGTCGGGGACCGCCCGCGGCACCGACACTGGGCTGGCGCCGCTGTATCCGCAGCGCCGAACCTGAACCGGCGCCGCTTGCGCGCTTTGTTAGAGTGCATTCATTTTTCGAGGAAACCTGCGTATGACAGCAGCTGCCGCCGGCAAGAAGACGTTGCCCCTGCACTGGAAGATGGGCATCGGCTTCGCGATCGGCCTGATCCTGGGACTGACCGTGCACGCCCTGGGTGGCAGCGTCGATGGTCTGCAGACCGGTGCCAAGTGGGTCATGGACTACATCACCACGCCTGCATCGGGGCTGTTCCTCAATCTGATCTTCATGCTGATCGTGCCGTTGATCTTCTCGGCGCTGATCATGGGCGTGTCGGAGATGGGTGACATCCGCGCCCTCGGCCGCATCGGCTGGAAGACGCTGGCCTATACCGTGCTGCTGTCCGGCATCGCCGTGGCCATCGGCCTGGTGCTGGTCAACCTGCTCAAGCCCGGCGTCGGCGTCGATCCGCAGACCGCCGCGCTGATGCTCTCGGAGAACGCCGAGCGCAGCAAGGAGATCGTCGCCGGCATCCACGGCACGCCGAAGGGCATGGACATGCTGCTGTCGATCGTGCCGAGCAACGTGCTGCAGGCGGCCTCCGACAACGGCGCGATCCTCTCGCTGATGTTCTTCGCGCTGATGTTCGGCATCGGCATGGTGCTGACCGATGACGAGAAGGTCGCCCCGCTGCGCCGCGCCATCGAAGGCGTGTTCGAAATCTCGATGACCCTGATCAACCTGGTCATCCGCCTGGCACCGTATGCGGTGGCCTGCTTCATGTTCAACCTGGCCGCGCTGTTCGGTTTCGAGCTGATCATCCGCCTGGGCGCCTACGTGGGCGTGGTGGTGCTGGCACTGGGCCTGCACATGGTGGTGACCTACGGCGCCGCCGTGTGGCTGTCGGGCCGTTCGCCGCTGTCGTTCTTCCGCGATACCCAGGAAGCGACGGTGATGGCCTTCTCCACCGCCTCCAGCAACGCCACCCTGCCGACCGCGCTGCGCGTGGCCGACCAGATGGGCCTGCCGCAGCGCGTGTCCCGCTTCGTGCTGACCGTGGGCGCCACCGCCAACCAGAACGGCACGGCGCTGTTCGAGGGCGTGACGGTGATCTTCCTGGCCCAGTTCTTCGGCGTGGACCTGAGCATCGGCCAGCAGATCATGGTGATGGCGGTGTGCATCCTGGGGGGCATCGGTACCGCGGGCGTGCCGTCGGGTTCGCTGCCGGTGGTGGCGATGATCTGCGCCATGGTGGGGGTCAACCCGCTGGGGATCGGCCTGATCCTGGGCGTGAACCATTTCCTGGACATGTGCCGCACGGCGCTGAACGTGACCGGCGATCTGGCGCTGACCACCCTGGTGGCCAAGGGCGAGGGCCACGACGGCCCGGCGCTGGTTCCCGACCGCGACTGAGTCCTGGCGACCTGATCGGGGTCGGATTCCTTTCCGCACGGAAAGGGCTCCGACCCCTTTTCACATGCGGAATCCGGCGGAGATCACGACGTTGCCGGCCAGCGCCCGCACGACCTGGCAAGTGGAACTGACCCCCACCCGGTGACTATGGGACAATAGGCCGCCCGCACGTCCGCGGCCGCCTCCCGATTCCGACAGAACCATGACGCAGCCTACCCGTCGCCAGTTGGCCAACGCCATCCGCTTCCTTGCCGCCGATGCGGTTGAAACCGCAAAATCCGGCCACCCCGGCATGCCCATGGGCATGGCCGACATCGCCGAAGTGCTCTGGAACGACTACCTTCGCCACAACCCGAGCAATCCGCACTGGTTCAACCGCGACCGTTTCGTGCTGTCCAACGGCCACGGCTCGATGCTGCAGTACGCGCTGCTGCACCTGAGCGGTTACGACCTGCCGATCGAGCAGCTCAAGCTGTTCCGCCAGCTTGGCAGCCACACCGCCGGTCACCCGGAGCGCCATGAAACCCCCGGCGTGGAAACCACCACCGGCCCGCTGGGCCAGGGTTTCGCCAATGCCGTGGGCTTCGCCCTGGCCGAGAAGCTGCTGGCGCAGCGCTTCAACCGTCCGGAACTGGAGGTCGTCGACCATCGCACCTGGGTGTTCATGGGCGATGGCTGCCTGATGGAAGGCGTCTCGCATGAAGCCGCTTCGCTGGCCGGCACCTGGGGCCTGCACAAGCTGGTCTGCTTCTGGGACAACAACCACATCTCCATCGATGGCAACGTCGAAGGCTGGTTCACCGACAACACGCCGGAGCGTTTCGAGGCCTATGGCTGGAACGTGGTCCGCGATGTCGATGGTCACGACCCGGAGAGCATCAAGGCCGGCATCGAGGCCGCGCTGTCGCAGAGCGACAAGCCGACCCTGATCTGCTGCCGCACCACGATCGGCTTTGGTTCGCCGAACAAGGCCGGCAAGGAATCCAGCCACGGTGCCCCGCTGGGCAAGGACGAGCTGGAAGCCACCCGCAAGCAGCTGGGCTGGGAGTACGGCCCGTTTGAAATCCCGCAGGCCATCTACGATGGCTGGCGCGCCAACGGTGCCGGCACCCTGCGCCAGGCCGAATGGGAACAGCTGTTCGACAAGTATGCGGCCCAGTATCCGGCCGAAGCCGCTGAACTGACCCGTCGTTCGCACGGCGAACTGCCGGCCGACTTCGTTGCCCAGGCCGACGCGTACATCGCCAAGGTCGCGGCTGAAGGCCCGACGATCGCCTCGCGCAAGGCCTCGCAGCTGGCCATCGAGGCCTTCGCGCCGCTGCTGCCGGAAATCGTCGGCGGCTCGGCCGACCTGGCGCACTCCAACCTGACTCTGTGGAAGGGCAGCACCTCGGTTGCCAGCGACGACGCCAACGCCAACTACGTGTACTACGGCGTGCGCGAGTTCGGCATGACCGCGATCGCCAACGGCCTGGCGCTGCATGGCGGCTTCATTCCGTTCGATGCCACCTTCCTGGTGTTCAGCGATTACGCCCGCAACGGCGTTCGCATGAGCGCGCTGATCCCGGCCCATGCCATCCACGTCTACACCCACGATTCGATCGGCCTGGGCGAAGACGGTCCGACCCACCAGCCGGTGGAGCATCTGGCCTCGCTGCGCTACATCCCGAACAACGACGTGTGGCGCCCGTGCGATGCCGTCGAGTCGGCGGTGAGCTGGAAGGCGGCGATCACCCGCCAGGACGGCCCGAGCTGCCTGGTGTTCAGCCGTCAGAACCTGCCACACCAGCCACGGAGCGCCGAGCAGATCGCGCAGATCGAGCGTGGCGGCTACGTGCTGGCCGACGCCGCCGGTACCCCGGACGTGATCCTGATCGCCACCGGTTCGGAAGTCTCGCTGGCCACGGAAGCGAAAGCCCAGCTGGACGCGGCCGGCCTCAAGACCCGCGTGGTCTCGATGCCGTCCACCGATGTGTTCCTGCGCCAGGATGCGGCATATCGTGAATCGGTGCTGCCGAACGCCGTGCGCAAGCGCGTGGCGGTGGAAGCCGGCGTCACTGGTTTCTGGCGCCAGTTCGTCGGCCTGGACGGTGCGGTGATCGGTATCGACACCTTCGGTGCCTCGGCCCCGGCCGACCAGCTGTACAAGCACTTCGGCATCACCGCCGCGCACGTGGTGGACGCCGCCAAGGCGCTGTAAGCAGCATCGCGATGTGATGCAGGGAAGGCCGGCGCAAGCCGGCC
>NZ_JBWJPF010000030.1:0-36883 GCF_056393265.1 Stenotrophomonas sp. Steno-C15 | reverse complement strand
TCACATCAGAACCGCAGGTCCGCGCGCATGTACCAGTAGCGGCCACGCGGAATGTCATAGGTCGACGCGTCATAGCCGTTCAGCGAGCACGACAGGCAGATCGGCGGATCCTTGTCGAACACGTTGTTCAGGCCAGCGGTCAGCTGCAGTCCCTTCATCCAGTCGATCCTGTAACCCACCTGCAGATCATGGAAGGTGGTCGCCGAGAGCGTGTTGGTGCCCGCCACCTGGTTGCTGCACACCGGGAACGCCACGGCGTCGCCACAGTCTTCGGTCAACTCGGAGATGTGCCGCACCGTCCAGTTCGCGCTCCAGTTGTCCAGTGTCCAGCCGATGCTGGCGTTGCTGGTCCATTCCGGAATCGAGCTGTCGGCCACTTCCACGCCCGGCTTCTGTGGCTGCCGCTGGCCGGCCGCACCGGTGGCCTCGTAACGACCGACGAAGGTGTTCTTCCAGCCCAGCTTGAACTGGCCGATCGAGGTCTGCGGCAGGGTCCAGAACAGGTCCACGTCCCAGCCATCGGTCTTGATCGAACCCAGGTTGGTCAGTCGGTTGTTGAAGCTGCTGACCGCGCCGGTGCTGGCACGGGTGATGCCATCGCAGTACACCGGATCCAGCGTATCCACACACAGGTCCAGCTGGGTCTGCGCGTTGATCGCCTGGATCGCGCCATCGATGTTGTGGCGGTAGAACGTCACTTCCACGTCGAAGCGCTCCGACCAGGAGGTGTTGTTGCCGAACCACGGGCTCCAGACGAATCCGGCACTGAAGCTGCGTGAACGCTCCGGTTCCAGCTCGCGGTTGCCGCCGGTGGTCACCGAGATCTGCGAGTTGGCCTGCTGGAAGCCGGCCGGCACGCCCAGCGCGGCACAGTTGGCGGCGCTGCCACGCGGCGGCGTGCCGCCCAGGCCGATCGAGCACGGATCGAACAGCTGCAGGTCCGCGCGCGCGGCCGAGCCGTACAGTTCGCCGATCGACGGCGCGCGGAAGCCTTCGGCATAGGTGGTGCGCAGCACGAAGTCATCGGTCACCTGCCAGCGCAGGCCGTACTTGGGCGTGAACTCACCACCGAAGGTGGAGTAATCCGAGTAGCGGCCTGCCAGACTCAGGTCGAGCTTCTTGCCCAGTGCCGAATCGGCGAAGATCGGCACGCTCAGTTCCAGGTAGGCTTCATTGACGTCGTACGAGCCGGAGGTCGGCTGCGACGGCACGCCGTTGTAGTGACCGATCACCGTCAACGGGTCGGGCTGGTACCAGCCTTCGTACTTGCGGTACTCGTAACCGGTGGCGAAGGACAGCGGGCCGGCCGGCAGGTTGAACAGATCGCTGGACAGATTGGCGGTGAACAGACTCAGCTCGTTCTGGCTGCGGTCGCGTACCACCGGCTGGATCCAGCGCAGCATGTCCGGGGTGATGGAACCGGCACCGCCGAAGATGTTCAGCGGCACGCAGCCCGGCGTCGCCGCACATGCGGCAGGATCGCCCAGCGCCAGGTTGACGTTGTAGATGTTGTAGCTGCCGTAGTTGGTCTGTTCGGCCTTGTTCTTGCTGTACATGCCGTTGACGTCCCAGAACCAGCTGCGGTCGGCCGCCTGGAAGTTGCCGACCAGGCCGGTGGCGAAGTACGTGGTGTTGACCTCCTGCTCGAACACGCGCGCGCCACCTTCCACCGGGCGGCGGCCGACCAGGCTCATGTTGCCGGACGACACCAGGTCGAAGCCGAACGGGTTGTAGGGATTGAGCGCCGAGATGGTGATGTTGTCGGCCAGCGGATTGCCGGTGGCGCCATCGGGGCCGAAGAACAGCGGCTCGGGGCCAGCCTGGTTGGTCGACTCGCGACGGTTGCCCAGTGCCTTGACGTACCACTGCACGTTGTCGGTGATGTCAAAGCGGAACTGACCGAAGAGGCCCTTCCGCTCCGACGGCGTCAGCACCATGTTGTACTCGGCGAAGTTGAAACGGTCAGCGCTGGTGAAGCAGTGGTAGTCGTCAGTGCGGTTGCAGCCGGCACTGCCGTCATAGCGTGGATTGCTCACGCCGGTGTTGGGCACGATGTTCTGCTGCGCGCCCGTGTTGGGGTCGACGAAGGCGAAGCGGCCCTGCGGAATGGCACCGCTGCCGAAGGCCAGGCCGGTACCGGGAATCGGGAAGCGCGACTGTTCACGGTCCTTCGCATACACCGGATCCTGCTTGGTCCAGCTGGCGCCGAGGAACAGACTGAAGCGATCACCGCTCTTGCCCCAGGCCAGGTCCACGCCCTTCTGCGTGCCGTCGCCCTTGCTGTATTCGCCGTAGTTCAGGGTCACCTGGCCGCCATCGAAATCACGGCGGGTGATGATGTTGACCACGCCGGCGATGGCATCGGAGCCGTACAGCGACGACGCGCCGTCTTCAAGCACTTCGATGCGCTCGACGATGGCCAGCGGAATGGTATTGAGATCGGTCGCGGCGCCGACACCCGACGCCGATGACTCATTGACCCAGCGGATGCCATCGACCAGCACAAGCACGCGCTTGGCCCCCAGGTGGCGCAGATCGACCTGCGCCGAACCCGCACCGACGCCGCTGCCATCCGGGGGGAAGCCGAAGTTGCCGGACGAATTGAACTTGGCATTGAGCGCCGAACCGGAGCCGGTGAGCTGCTGCAGCACTTCGCCGATCGAACTCAGGCCGGTGCGCTCGATGTCGCCGCGCGTCAGGGTCTGGATCGGAACCTGGCCCTCCACTTCAGCGCGCTTGATGCGGGTACCGGTGACCTCGACCGCGTCCAGGTTGGTGGTGGACTGTGCGGCGGCGCCCAGCGGTGCCAGGGCAGTCACGCACAGGGCGACGGCAACCGCCAGGGGGCGGTGGTGCAGGTGATTCATTCGCTCTCTCTCCAAAGGAATGTCGGGACATTGGCTGCCGTACGCCCCTCCTGCATGGCGGCAGCGTCTCCTTTGTAAACAAGTAGTCAAAATCACGGCGTGATGACCGACACCCTTTCACGCGGGCTTGACGCGATTGACGGGCAATCGCATCAGATAGCGACAGATTGTGTGTCGTGTTCCAGCCTTGGCGCGCTGACCACGCGCCTGTTGCGACAGCTGGTGCCGGCATCCGCGGAGTGCTCCAAAGCACTCTTGGTGGAGGGGCTGTCCATCGACAGCCCCTCATCCGCTGCTCAGCGCACGAAGGCAATGCGCTCCATGCCGGTGGCCTCGGCCGCCGCCAGGATCCGTGCCATCCCTTCGTACTCGGCCGCCGGATCGGTCGCGATGCGCAGCTCCGGCAGGTTGCCGGCGTACTTACCCGCCTGCGCCTGCAGGCGCGACTGCAGATCGGCAATGGCCAGAGGCTGGCCGTTCCAGCTGAGCTGGTTGGCTGCATCCAGACGCAGTTCGATCGGCGGCGGCGGGTCCGGCCGGGCGACCACGCGATCGGTCGCCTGCGGCAACTGCACTGCGATCGGCCGGGCCACGATCGGTGCGGTCACGATGAAGATGATCAACAGCACCAGCATCACATCCACCAATGGCGTGACATTGATCTCCGCCAGCGGGCCATTCCTTCCTGCGCTACTGAACGCCATGTGCCGCTCCCTGCAGCCGGGCGGTTCGCCCGGCTCTGACGTTACGCCGGCATCCCGCCGTTGCGGCAGAGGCTGCATGCACCTGCATTCAGCCGCCGTTGCCTTTGTCTGGCGTGCACGCGATGCGAAACTGAATTCAGCCAGTGCCCGCTATGCTGGCGCCATGACCCGACGCTCTTCGACCGCCCTGTCCCTGCTCCCGCTGGCCTCCCTGCTGCTGATCGGCTGCGCCGGTGCCCAGTCCCTCGATGCCCAGAACGCGCAGCTCAAAGCCGCCATCGCCGCTGCCGAACGCGGCCAGTTCGATCCCGGCCAGGCCGCCGCGCTCAGCCGCCATCCGGCCTATGGCTGGCTGGAGTACGCCAATCTGCGGCGCAACATCGACACGGTCGACACTGCGCAGGCGCAGGCCTTCCTCAAGCGTTACGAGGGCCAGGCCGTGGCCACCACCTTCCGCAGCGTGTGGCTGCCTTCGGTGGCACGCCGGCAGGACTGGCCCACCCTGCTCGCCAACTGGGTGCCTACCGACAATCTCGGCCTGCGCTGTGCGCAGTTGACCGCCCGACAGGTGACCGGCGGCGTCGATCCGCAATGGATCAGCGACGCCCAGGAGCTGTGGCGCCGGAACGGCAAGTCACTGCCCGACGGCTGCGATGCGGTGTTCGCCGTGCTGCAGGCCCAGGGGGGCCTGAGCGACGCACTGCGCTGGGAGCGCATCGACGCGGCCGCCGACGCGCAGCAGCCGGCGGTGATGCGCAGCGCCGCGCGCGGACTGCCGGCTGCCGACTTGGCGCTGGCCAACACCTATGCTGCGTTCGTCGACAAGCCCAATGCCAGCGCACTGAACTGGCCGCGCAATGATCGCAGCCGGCGCATCGCCACCGATGGCCTGGTCAAGCTGGCCAAGGCCGATCCGGATGCCACCGAGCAGCAGCTGCCGCAGTACGCGCAGGCCCTGGGCCTGAGTGCCGAGCAGCAGGCCCAGGTGCGCTACCAGATCGCGTTGTGGACGGTCGCCTCCTACCTGCCTGATTCCGCGCGGCGCCTCAATGCAGTCCCCGACGCCGCCTACGACGAGCGCCTGCATGAATGGCGCGTGCGCGAAGCGATGTCGCGTGGCGACTGGCCGGCGACCCTGGCAGCAATCCGCAAGATGGCGCCGAAACAGCGCAACGATCCACGCTGGCGCTATTACGAAGGACGCATGCTGGAGAAGACCGGGCAGGCACAGCAGGCACAGTCGCTGTTCCGGGAGGCCGCGCGCACGCCCACCTTCCACGGCTTCCTCGCGGCCGACAAGCTGCAGCAGGGCTACACGCTGTGCCCGTGGAAACCCAACGACAGCGAACAGGCCAAGGCCGCAGTGGCTCGCGATCCTGCCATCCAGCGCGCAGTGGCGTTGTTCCAGATCGATCGCGCCGGCTGGGCGGTGGCCGAATGGAACAGCGCGCTGTCGCGCTTCGATGACACCCAGCGCCGACTGGCCGTGCGGGTGGCCCAGGACAACGGCTGGTTCGACCGCGCGGTGTTCTCCCTCGGCAAGCAGCCGCAGGAACAGCGCCTGTATGACCTGCGCTTCCCGCTGCACCATGACGCCACGATCCGCCGCGAATCGGCGCGCAATGCCATCGATCCGGCCTGGGTCGCTGCGGAAATCCGCGCCGAAAGCATCTTCACTCCGCGCGCGCGCTCGCCTGCCAATGCGATGGGCCTGATGCAGGTGCTGCCGGCCACCGGTGCCGCCGTGGCAAAGTCCATCGGCCTGACCGGCTACGGCGGTGCCGACAGCCTCTACGACCCCGACACCAACATCGCCATCGGCACCGCCTACCTGCGCCAGCTGATGAACAAGTACGACGGCCTGCCCTATGTGACCATCGCCGCCTACAACGCCGGTCCGACGCCTACGGCACGCTGGCAGAGCCAGCGCCCCGGTTTCGATCCCGACCTGTGGATCGAGACGATCAGCTACAAGGAAACGCGCGAGTACGTCGCGCGCGTGCTGGCCTTCAGCGTGATCTACGACTGGCGCCTCAACGGTGACGCCCTGCCGCTGAGCGACCGCCTGATGGGACGCCTGGTCGACAAGCGCAAGAGCTTCAGCTGTCCGGCGGACGCGGGCCAGGGCGGCGACTGATTCGGCTCTGCGCGCCGGGCATGCCATCATCCCCGCCATGAAGATCTATCTTGTCGGCGGCGCCGTGCGCGACCGCCTGCTGCAGCGTCCCGCCGGCGACCGCGACTGGGTGGTGGTCGGTGCCACGCCCGCGCAGATGGAAGCGCAGGGCTTCAGCGCCGTGGGGCGGGACTTCCCGGTGTTCCTGCATCCGCAGACCGGTGAGGAATACGCTCTGGCCCGCACCGAGCGCAAATCTGGCCGCGGTTATCGCGGTTTCGTGGTCGATGCCGATCCGGCGGTCACGCTGGAAGAGGACCTGCAGCGCCGCGACTTCACCATCAATGCCATTGCCTGCGACGAAGACAGCGGTGCTCTGGTCGATCCTTACGGCGGCGTGCGTGACATCGAGCAGCGCGTGCTGCGCCACGTCGGTCCTGCCTTCGTTGAAGATCCATTGCGCGTGCTGCGCGCGGCCCGCTTCATGGCCCGCTTTGCCCCGCTGGGGTTCACCGTTGCCCCCGAAACCATGGCGCTGATGCGCGAGGTCGCTGCCAGCGGTGAGCTCGACGCGCTGGTACCAGAGCGCGTCTGGCAGGAACTACGAAGGGCGCTGGCAAGCGAACGGCCTTCGGCGTTCCTGCGCACCCTGCACGAGGCGCACGCACTGGGCCCGGTCCTGCCCGAGCTGGAAGCGCTGTATGGCGTTCCGCAGCGTGCCGAGTTCCATCCGGAAATCGACACCGGCCTGCACCAGGAGATGGTCAGTGACATGGCAGCGGGACTGGCCCCGGGCGATGACCTGGTCGGCTTCGCCGCGCTCACCCACGATCTCGGCAAGGGCCTCACCCCGCCGGAGGAATGGCCGCGCCACATCATGCACGAGCAGCGCGGCATTACGCCGCTGAAGGCGCTGTGCGCGCGCTTGAAGGTCCCGGCCGAACACCAGCAGCTGGCGGAAGCGGTCTGCCGCGAGCACTTGAACGTGCACCGCATCGACGAGCTCCGCGATGCCACCGTGCTGGAACTGCTCGGTCGCTGCGACGCGCTGCGCCGGCCCGAACGCATCGCGCGCATCGCACTGTGCTGCGAGGCCGACAAGCGCGGACGGCTGGGATTCGAGGACAGTGACTACCCGCAGGGCGAAACGCTCAAGCGTCTGCATCAGGCGGCGCTATCGGTACAGGCACGGGATCTGGATACGACGCACCTGAAAGGCCCGGCGATTGGTGAAGCATTGGCCAGGGCGCGGGTGAAGGCGATTGCGGCGGCACGCTGACGCTGGAGTGGGGGCTGAGGTGCCTTGAAGCTGGTCCATGCCAGGCGTTTGGCTGGAAGACCCCACGCCGAGACTCACGCACAGCAATGCCAATTCTCTGTCGATGAAAACCTCAAAGTGATCGTCGAATCACTTCTCAGCGGCAAACCCGGTCCTTATGCGACACCACATGTGAGCGCATCCGGATCTACCACCGGCATCGGTGTGGTCAGTGCGCCATGCCCCGCGTGATCGCAGCAGCGCGCTGCTTCAACTGCGCCACGGCATCGGGAATCATCTCCATGCCCACGTCCAGGCCGGGGTTCAGCACCAGGCCGACACCGTCGCCGATTCCGGCCAGCAGCGCATGCACCGCGATCGGCATGGCATGCGCGAACTTCGGCAGCTGTTCGTGCCACAGGCCGGCACGCTCGGGGGCGGTGAACACCGCGAACATCGGCTCGCCACTCTCGCTGGTCAGCACCAGGGGCGAGATGCTCTCATCCCATGCGCCGTCTTCGCCGATGGCCTTGTCCAGCAGCACGAACGCCGTCGAGGTCAGCAGCCCATCGAGGAACTGCGACGCGGTCAGCGTGCCATCCTGGGCCTGCAGCAGGCGCACCTCGAGGTCGTTGAGGGGTTCGAACGGGGTGTCGTGGTCCATGGTCGCTTCCGCTACGTGATTGCAGGAGAGACTTTAACAGGCCGAGCCCTCGAGCGATGAACCGGTGTAAGCGGCGCCTCCCACGGCTCGCTTTCCTGCGTGCAGATCAACGCCCCGAGCAGGCGGGCTGGGCCAGCAGCCAGTCCTGCGCGGCCTGCAGACCGGACGCTCCGGGGGCGGTGGGCTGATCCGGCTGCAGCTGGCGACCGTCACCCTGCCCCTGGCGGTCGGTCATGACATTCACGGTCAGCAGCAGCATGCTGCCATCCACCAGGGGCACGGGTTGATTGCCGGTGGAATAGCCTGCACTGGGCTGGCCGAAGCTGCGGCTGCCGGGCTGGCCGCGGAAGGCCAGCGCCACGGCCTCGCCCGAACTGGCAGTACGGGGGCCGAACACCACCGCGACCGGTGCGGGACCGCCGCGCAGCGCATAGGCCGCCTGGCGCGAGCGAAGCCGCGAATTCGCGCCATCCAGGACCTCTCCGTCGCGTTGTCGCCACGGCCGTTGCCCTTCGGCGCTGCGGAAGCCGCCGATCACGGCCCCTTCCTTATCCGGGGTGCCCTGCAACAACGGCAGCAGTCCCAGCAGCATGGGCCACATGTTGCCGCCGCCATTGCCGGACAGATCCACCACCCAGCCGCACCGCGTGCCGTCATCCAAGGCCACGATGCGGTGCTGCAGCGCCAGCGCGTAGGTTCTGCGAGCGTCATACCGTGCCTGCTCGCCCGCCTGAGGATCGTCCAGGAACGGGCTCACCTGCAGTACACCGACGCGCGCATCGGCCTGCCACGGCATTGGCGATGCCGCATCCTGGCCGGCCTTCAAGCGTTGCGCACGCCCGGAACGATGGCGTTGCAGGCTGGGCGGAATCCAGCGGCCATGGCCGCCCGTGCTGCGGGTAGCGGCGTCATCCAGCAACCGGCGCCGGTCGGCATCGTCGGTTGCGGCGGCCAGCGTCGCACGTACACCGGCCCAATCCACACGGTCGCGATACAGCGCGCGTGCCTCCAGCAGCTGCAGCATCTGCACCTGCGCCTCCGGTGAGGGCAGTTCAACCGCGGATGCCGAGGCCGTTGCGGCCATCGTCTGCGCAGCCCAAAGCACGACCACCGTCGCACCCGCGCGCCGCACTCCGTTGCAGATCTGCATACGACGTTCCTTGCCGTTGAGTCAGGCGCCCAGCATAGCGGGTTGATGATCGGCGCGGCCATCGCGCAGGTTGTCGTATCTGACCTGGCTGGCAGCGCAGGCATTGCGCGATGCCGACACGGCGCTCCGGTCACGCGACAGATAGGCGATACGGACACACACATTGCAACTTTGCCCATGTCATCGCGCTGTGGACCGCGCGACGGTGGCATCTGCCAGCGCCCCTGTGCTGGCCGGGATTGGCGTCCCGAATGAAGCTTTTCAACGGCGGGCCTGCGACAACATCGCGGGCCCGAATAGTGCACCCTCCGTCGTTCTGCGGCGGGCGGTGCGTGGGGATCTCCGGATCCGCCGGCTTTTTCTCCGTTGAAAAGCTTCACCGGCACGCCAACCCGCACCGCCCGCCACCCTGCGCCCCGCAGGTGGCCTTGCCTGTGAGGTTGCCACCATGACCCTGCCCCATCCCACCCATCCCCGCCTGCACGCGCTGCTGGGCGACGCCCTGCCTGGGCTGCGGCTGCCCGCCGCTGCCGCCGACATCCTGGAAGATGCGCTGGCCGCAGCCCACGAGAACGTGCCGCAGCCTGCATTCTTCGCCCGGTTACGCAGCATCGCGCGCGGCGACGGTGCCAACGGCCAACCTTGGCCCGAAACGCGGATCACGGAAGCGAGGGCGCGTGACCTGGCCGGCGCTACGCGCTGCCTGGCCGCAGTGTCTTCCTGCGCAGGACTGCTGCTGGCCGCGCAGGCGGCGCGGGAGATGGACGATGCCCGAGCGCACTGCCCGCCGCAGGTGGAAGAAGGGCTGCTGCACGCGGTACAGGTGCTGGCCGATCACGCGGGGGCGCTGGTGGAGCCCGCAGCGGCAGTCCCCGGCAAGCAATGAGCCGAGCTGGCCCTGCTCCACCGCAGGTGCGTCCACACCCCGGCGCTGTCAGATCTTGAGATAGATCCTGCGCCGGTCCAGCCACCACGCGACGCCCCACCACAGGGTGACGAAGGCCAGGGCCTGCAGCATCGACGCCAGCTCCAGCGCACCCGGCATCGCCGCCGCCAGCTGCTGCCAGACCCAGCCCCAGGCGCCGGTTGCCAACAATGCCACCGACATCACCGAGGCCCCCAGGTACGCGGTGATCGCGTTGACCCCAAAACGACGGCCCCACGCGGGCCAGCCCTTCTGGTCGATCAGCACATGCGCCAGCCACAGGGCCAGCGCCGCAAGACCTCCGGTCCACAGCACGTAGCTGGGCGTCCACAGCTGCTTGTTCAACGGCAGCACAATGGCAAGCAGCAGGCCCAGCACTGCCGTTGCGGCGCCCAATCCTGCCAGCGCCACAGCGCGACCGCTGCGCAGCAGTGCGCCGGCCAGCAGGCCCAGGGTGGTGCTGGCCAGCGCGCCCAGCGTGCTCAGCAGCCCTTCCGGGTCATGCCCAAGCCCGGTATCGGCGTGCCACTGGTAGATCCACGGGGCGAACAGCGCGTTATCCAGACGGCTGGCCGGATTGGTCCATGGCGCAAGATCACCGAGGCCGAGCAGCAGCACGGTATAGCCCACCAGCAGCCCGACAAGCACCCCGGCCTGCACGTGCAGCCGCGCATACACCGCCAGCAGGCCAACCAGCGCCGCACACACCGCGATGCGTTGCAGCACGCCCCAGATGCGGAAGTGATGCGTATCCAGCGCCCACCAGATCAGCAGATGCAACAACGCCCCGGCTACCAGGATGCGCAACGCGCGCTCCAGCACGCCACGCGCCAGTGTGGGCCGCTTCGAAGCATCGAGCGCGCGCGGTGCCACGCTGAAGGCCATCGACACGCCCACCAGGAACAGGAAGAACGGGAACACCAGATCGGTGGGCGTGCAGCCATGCCAGTCCGAATGACGTAGCGGTGCGAACACCGCACTCCAGTCGCCCGGGTTGTTGACCAGCAGCATCGCCGCCACGGTGATGCCGCGCAGGGCGTCGATCGAGCCCAGGCGCGCTGACGGCGCAGCACTCATCAGGCGGCCTCGTACTGTCCGGCAATCCAGGTGCCCCGCACCTGCAGGGCATCGTCCAGCAGCACCAGGTCGGCCTGGTAACCCTCGGCGATGTGGCCCAGCCGGTCGTCCACATTGAGGAACTGCGCCGGATAGGTCGAGGCCATGCGCGCCGCTTCGGCAAGCGGCTGGCCGAGCAGGTGCACGGCGTTGCGCACGGCCGTGGCCATGTCCAGTGCCGAGCCGGCCAGCGCGCCAGCTGCGTTGCGCACCACCCCATCGACGGCAGTGATGGTCTCGCCATACAGCACATAGCTGGGATCATCGGCGCCGACGGGCGGCATCGCATCGGTCACCAGCAGCAGGCGGCCGCGTGGCTTGGCCGCCAGCGCTACCCGCAGGCTGACCGGATGCACGTGCACGCCGTCGACGATGATGCCGATCCAGCTGTCGCGATCTTCCAGCGCGGCACCCACCGCACCCGGCTCCCGGCCCTGCAGCGGCGACATCGCGTTGTACAGATGGGTGAAGCCGCGCACGCCGGCATCCAGGCCGGCGCGGATCTCTTCGTACGTTCCAGCGGTATGTCCAGCCGCGACGATCACCCCGCGCTCCACCAGTGCGCGAATCGACTCCAGCGGTACCCGTTCCGGCGCAAGGGTGAGCAGGGTCACGCCATTGTCCAGCGAGGCGGCCAGCGCGATCTCCTCCGCATCGGGCACGCGGAACTTGCTGGCGTCGTGGGTCCCCTTCCGTGCCGGGGCGATGTACGGCCCTTCCAGATGGATGCCGATGACACCGGGCACGCCTTGAGCGATGGCTTCGCGCAAGGCGGCGATCGCCTCGCGCATCACCGCCACGTCATCACTGATCAGCGTCGGCAGCATCGCGGTGGTGCCGAAACGGCGGTGCGCCTGCGCGATGGTGCGCAGGGCCGCCACGTCCGGCGTGTTGTTGAACAGCGCGCCGCCACCGCCATTGACCTGCACGTCGATGAAACCCGGCAGCAGCCAGCCGCCGCCGAGATCGACCTGCTCGGCCGCCTGGCCCACCTGCGGCGCGGCATCGGGGAGCAGCGCGCTGATCTTCCCGTCCTCGATGAGCACTGCCAGGTCATCGCGGAAATCATCCCCGACCAGGATGCGGGCATTGCGCAGCACGGTTGCCATCACACGGTCTCCGTGACCTTGTTCAGATGCGGCGGCAGGTCCGGGTTGAACCCGCGGCGCAGCGCCAGCGCATTGATCGCACGGTAGAAACTCTGCACGGTGAGCAGCGGAGCGCACAACGGATGCGGCGCGGCAGCCACCGGCAGGTTGCCTGCGGCGCCGGCCATCCATACCTGCGCACCACGCGCTGAGAACTCCTCCACCACGGCACGTGTGCCCGCGCCGGTCTCATCGGGCTGGGCGAAAGCCAGCACCGGGAAGCCGCGACCGACCAGCGCCATCGGGCCATGCTTGACCTCGGCCGAGCTGTAGGCCTCGGCATGCAGACTGCAGGTTTCCTTGAACTTCAGCGCCGCTTCCTGCGCGGCGCCAAGGCCGAGCCCACGCCCGAGCACGAACAGGTTGGTGGCGTCCACCAGGCCATCGGCCAGCGCCGTCCAATCGCACTGCCATGCCTCGCGCAACGCATCCGGCAGCAGCTCCAGCGCAGCGCGCAGGCCACTGTCCTGCTTCCAGTACGTGGCCAGCTGCAGCAGTGCCGCCAGCGACGCCAGGTAGCTCTTGGTCGCGGCCACACTCTTCTCCGGGCCCGCATGCAGCGGAATCACCGTATCGGCCAGCTGCGCCAACGGCGAATCCTCGACATTGACCAGTGCGACCACGCGCGCGCCGGCGGCCTTGGCCGCTTCGGCATTGCGCAGCAGATCCGGACTCTTGCCCGACTGCGAGATGACGATGAACAGTGCACCGCGCAGCTGCAGCGGCGCGGCATACACCGAGCCCACAGACGGCGAGGCGGAGGCGACCACCAGGCCCAGTTGGGTTTCCAGCAGGTACTTGCCGTAGGTGGCGGCATGATCGGAGCTGCCGCGCGCGCAGGTGACCACGAACGGGGGTGGCGCGGCGCGCAGGCTGGCAGCCAGCGTCTCCATCGTGGCGTGGTTGCGCGAGAACTGGCGGGCGACGACGTCGGCCGCTTCAGCGGCTTCGGCGAACATCAGGGTGGAGGTGGGGTCGGACAGCGACATGGCGGGCTCAGGCAGGATCGGAAGGGAGTGGGCGGGCGCCGGCGGGACGCATCGGCGCAGTCGACCCGCGCACTACCAGCTGCGGCACGAAGCCCTGGTTGTGCAGCGGTGCAGGCGCGTCGTCATAGGCATCGCTGCGCAGCTGCGCGATCAGCAGGCGCGCGGCGTGGCGTGCGATGTCCTCGGTGGCCTGCTTGGCGGTGGTCAACGGCGGCCAGGACTGGCGCGAGAACGGGCTGTCCTCGAAGCCGGCAATGGACAGGTCGTAGGGCACGTTCATCCCCGCCGATTTGGCAGCGGCCAGCACGCCCGCAGCGATTTCATCGTTGGAACCGAAGATGGCGGTGGGCGGTTCGCGCAGCGCCAGCAGGCGGCGCGCGCCCCGGAAACCGTCGTCGAAGGTGTAGTCGCCCTGCACCACAAGATGCTTGTCCACGGTCATGCCGTAGTCCTTCAGCGCCGCTTCGTAGCCGGCATAGCGTTCGCCGGAAGAGCGGTGCGAGCTGCCACCCCACAGGAAGCCGATGCGCTGATGGCCCAGTTGGATCAGATGCTCGGTGATCTCGTAGGCCGCTTCGCGGTCGTCGACGAACACGCAGGCTCCGTCCGCCGGGTCCTCGGTCGCCGCGATGATGCGCACCAGCTTGATGCCGCGTGCGGTCAGCGCCTGCACCAGATCGCGGCGCTCGGACATCGGTGCGGTCAGCACCAGGCCGGCCAGGCGCGAGCGCTGTACCCAGTCGGCCAGTTCATCGGCCAACAGGGGCGAGCTCGAGTCGCAGGGGTGGATCTGCAGGCCGAAGCCGGTCTCCCGGCACGCGGCCAGCACGCCGTTCTGCACGCCGATGATGTGGTACGGGTTGGGGTTGTCGTAGACCAGCCCGATCACGAAAGTGGTCCCGCTGCGCAGGTTGCGCGCGGACGGATCGGGCTCGTAGTCGAGCTCGGCGATCGCCCGCAGCACCCGTGCACGGGTGGCCTGCATCACGGAGGGCTCGTTGTTGATCACCCGCGAGACGGTCTTCAGAGAGACCTTGGCCTTCTCCGCGACGTCCTTGATGGTCGCTCTGCGCATGGGTTTTCCCTGGGGTTGGCTGCCGTCCATCATCGCCTATCAGCGCTCCTGCGGCAGGCCGGCGCGGTGGCCGATGACCGAGTAGAACAGGATGTACAGGTAGCACGGCACCATCAGCAGCACGAACACCAGCTGGAAATCGATGTGCTGCTTGAGCACGGCGAACAACTGCGGAATGATCGCGCCACCGGCGATACCCATCACCAGCAGCGCCGAGCCGGTCTCGGTGAAACGGCCCAGGCCACGGATCGCCAGCGGGAAGATGGCCGGCCACATCATTGCGTTGGCAAAGCCCAGCAGGGCCACGAAGGCCACCGAAACGTAGCCGTGGGTGGCCCAAGCACCGAGGCAGAACACCACGCCCAGTACCGCCGAAACGGTCAGGTAGCGCGACTGCGAAACCACCCGGGGAATCAGCAGCAGGCCCACCACGTAGCCAGCCAGCATCGCCGCCAGGGTCAACGAGGTGAACATCTTGGTCTGGTCCAGCGGCAGGTCGAAGCCGTGGCCATAGGTACCGATGGCATCACCGGCCATCACTTCCACGCCGACATACACGAACAGGCAGAGCACGCCCAGCCACAGGTGCGGGAACTGGAAGATGCTGCTGCGCTCGGCCGCGCCGGCGGCCGTCGGGGTGGCGTTGGCCTCGGAGGACTTGATCTCCGGCAGCGGCGAGAACAATACGGCGACGGCCAGCAGCACCAGCAGGCCGGCCATCGCCAGGTACGGCGCATGGATCTTGGCGGCGAACTCATTGAGCAGGGCCACCTTGGTGACCGCGTCGGCCGCCTGCACCTGCTTGTCCAGGTCACCGATGCCATGCAGCACCAGGGTGCCGATCAGCACCGGCGCCAGCATGCCGGCGATCTTGTTGCAGATGCCCATCAGCGCGATGCGACGCGCTGCGGTCTCGATCGGGCCGAGGATGGAGATGTAGGGATTGATCGCCGTCTGCAGCAGGGCCAGGCCGCTGCCGATCACGAACAGCCCGCCCAGCGCGCCGGGGTACCAGCGCTGCGTCGCGAATTCACCGAAGAGTGCCGCGCCGCCGGCCATCACCAGCAGGCTCAGGCTGAGGCCCTTCTTCATGCCGGTGCGGCGCAGGATCCACGACGACGGCAGGGCCAGGAAGAAATAGGACAGGTAGAACACCATCAGCACCAGGAAGGCGCCGACCTCGCTGAGCTCGAAGGCCAGCTTGACGAAGGTGATCAGCGGGCCGTTGAGCCAGGTGAAGAAACCGATCAGGAAGAACAGGACGCCGACGATGGCGATGGAGGTGGCCACGTTCGGGCGCGCGCTTGCAGCGGGGACGGCGGACATCAGGAGGGCTCCTGCGGCGACGGTCGCAGAACGCGGCGTCGGAGAGTGGCTGGGAACAACGTTGTCACATTCTTTCGATGGACAACGGCGGTTTGTCAACTTCCCTGCGCGGGGCAGCGCAGGCCATGCTGCATCGCGCAACCGTCGCCTACGGTCGCGTGCTGAATACGCTGGAGCCGTTGAGCCCCGTGCAGCAAGGGCTCCGGCGTGAACGCGCCGTTCACGTCATGGAAACGTTTACCGCACACCCCATTCGTTGCGCCGCAGCAACGAAAGTGTCACGAACTCGTTGACATCGTTGTCAGCGGGGTTACAGACTCCGCCCAACAGCCGGCCTCACCCTCGGATCCGGCCCCCTCTTCAGCAGGAGCCCGCGTGACCGCCAGCCATCCCGCCCCGGCCCATGTCCTGTCCCGCGTCGCGCCCTCGTTCCTGGCCGCCGACGTCGGCGGCACCCATGTGCGTGTCGCCCGGGTCCAGGCCAGCGGCGATGCCGCCCATCCGGTGCAGGTGCTGGAATACCGCAAGTATCGCAATGCCGACCACGCCGGCCTGAGTGCGATCCTGTCCGACTTCCTGGGCGACGGCCCGCGCCCGGCGCATTGCGTGGTGGCCACGGCCGGTTATGCGCGCGAAGACGGGACGGTCATCACTGCCAACGTGCCCTGGCCGCTGTCCGCGCGGCAGATCGAGGCCGACGTCGGCGTACAGCAGGTCCACATCGTCAACGACTTCGAAGCGGTGGCCTATGCCGCGGCACAGGTCGACGCCAGCGGCGTCCTGCACCTGTGTGGGCCGGAAAGCGCCCCGCGCGGACCGACCCTCGTGGTCGGTCCGGGTACGGGCCTGGGTGCGGCACTGTGGATCCCGACCGCCCATGGCCCGGTCGTGCTGGCTACCGAAGCCGGGCAACCGACGCTGGCCGCCAGCACCGAACTGGAAATGGCCATCGTCCGCCACATGCAGCGCGAGCGCGCTCACGTGTCGATCGAGCACGCAATCTCCGGCCCCGGCCTGATGAACCTGTACCGCGCGGTGTGCGCCCTGCAGGGACAGCAGCCCACCCTGGCCAGTCCGGACGCGGTCACCGCCGCGGCGATGGCCGGCACTGATGCGCACGCACGCAAGGCGCTGGATGTGTTCTGCGGCCTGCTCGGCAGCACCATCGGCGACATGGCCCTGTTCTACGGCGCCCATGGGGGCGTCTATCTGGCCGGCGGCATCCTGCCGCAGATCCGCGAGTACCTGCGCACCAGCACCTTCGTCGAGCGCTACCTGCAGAAGGGGCCGATGGGCGAAGCACTGGCACGCATCCCGGTGAAGGTGGTCGAGCACGGCCAGCTGGGCGTGGTCGGTGCTGCCAGCTGGTACCTGCAGCAGTCGGCCGCCTGACACCGCAACAGGCTTCAACGCAATCGCAGCACGCAGTACGTGGCACGCCAATGCACGGGACATCGCCGCCGCCCCGCGCACGTCAACGCAACCGCAACCGAACACCGCCGCCGGCACCCAATCGAGTGATGAGGAGAGACATCATGAACACCCGCAAGACCCTGCTTTCGGCCGCCATCGTCAGCTGCCTCGCTTTCAGCGCACATGCCCAGCAGGCTGCGCCGACCGCAACCGACCTGGACACCGTGACCGTCACCGGCATCCGTGGCTCGATGGAGAAGTCGCTGGATACCAAGCGCGAAGCCAACGCGCGCGTGGAAGTGGTGACCGCCGAAGACGTCGGCAAGCTGCCGGCGCACAATGTGGCCGACACCCTGCAGCGCCTGCCCGGCGTCAACATCAGCTCGTCCAGCGCCGACGAAGGCGGCTTCGATGAAGCCGACCGCGTCAGCCTGCGTGGCACCAGCCCGAGCCTGACCCAGACCCTGATCAACGGCCACACGGTCGGCTCGGCCGACTGGTTCGTGCTCAGCCAGGGCAACAACGTCGGCCGCAGCGTCAGCTACTCGCTGCTGCCCTCCGAGCTGGTGAGCTCGGTGGAAGTGAACAAGTCCTCGCAGGCCAAGCTGCAGGATGGCGGCACCACCGGTACCGTCAACATCATCACCCGCAAGCCGCTGGAGTTCGCCAAGCCCTTCAGTGCGGAAGCCTCGGTGGGTGCGGTCCGTTCGGACCAGGCCAAGTCGACCGACCCGCAGTACTCGGCGCTGTTCAACTACAAGAATGACGCCAACAACTTCGGCGTGATGCTGCAGGCCTTCTACCAGAAGCGCGAGCTCCGCCGTGAGGCGCAGGAAATCCCGGGCGGTTTCACCCGGATCGGCGCCGATGATCCGGTGGCCCTCACCAATCCGGACCTGATCGGCGTGGCCGTCCCCGGCCTGCTGGGTTCGACCCTGTTCGAACAGACCCGCGAACGCAAGGGCGGGCTGGTGACCATCCAGTTCAAGCCGACCGATACGCTGAACCTGTCGCTGAGCGGCTTCTCCTCCAAGCTGGAAGCCAACAACTACAACCGCAATTTCATGCTGTGGGGCGGCAACTTCGCCAAGTCGCAGGCGCCGAACCCGGGCTACACCGTGACCGACGGCGTGTTGAGCAATGCCACCTACGCGGGCGTTCCGGGCACCAACTACGGTGTCTACGACATGATCTACCGTGAAGCCACGGCCAAGACCAACTACGTCACGTTCGACGCCGACTGGCAGATCAACGACACCCTGGACATGAAGTTCCAGGCCGGTACCACCAAGGGCACCGGTGAAACCCCGCGCCAGTTCATTGCTGAAGTCACGCTCGGCCAGGGCGGCGGTGCCAGCTGGGCAACGCACGGCGCCGGTTCGCCGGTGGACTGGAACATCGGCGGCGACATCAGCCCCAGCGGCGTCACCAGTTTCGGCACGTGGGGCAACCAGCTGGTCCGCGCCGAAGACAAGGAAGACTGGGCCACGCTGGACTTCAGCCAGTATTTCGGCACCGGCGTGCTGAACTCCGTGGACTTCGGCGTGCGCTTCGCCGACCACGAACGCGAAGCGCTCTCGCCGGAAGGTGCGACCCCGGGTGACATCTGGTCCGCACTGCAGGGCAGCGCCACCGCCAACTATCCCAGCGGCTTCGCCGGTGATGTCGGCGGCACCTTCCCGCGCAACATCTGGTACTACACGCCGGATGCACTGAAGAACGCGATCATCAACAACTCCACCTGGCTGGCCGGCAACGATGGCCCCACCGGCCGCCACAACTACGGTGCCGAGTGGAAGGTGAAGGAGAAGAACTTCGCCGGCTACGTGCAGGCCAACTTCAGCGGCGACTGGTGGAGCGGCAACGTCGGCCTGCGCTACGTCAACATCAAGCAGGACATCGACACCTACAACGCGGTCAGCAATGCCGCCGATGCCGATGTGAGCAGCCTGTTCGGCATGTGGGAGCGCACCGCCTTCCAGAACAAGCGCAACCGCGTCCTGCCCAGCGCCAACATCAAGTTCGACCTGGACGACAGGCTGGTGCTGCGCGTGGCCGCGTCGCAGACCCAGACCCTGCCGGATTATTCGGCCCTGGGCGCTTCGTCGTGGGGTTCGGACCTGAACAAGACCGGCGGCGGTGGCAACCCGAACCTGAAGCCGACCCTGTCCACGAACTTCGACGCCAACCTGGAGTGGTACTTCATGCCGCGCGGCCTGCTGTCGGTCGGTGCGTACCACATGGACATGAAGGACTACATCGCCTTCGACGTGGTCTCGCGCCAGCTGTACAGCGAACTGACCAACCAGCTCGAGACCTACCAGATCTCCACCCCGATCAATGCCGACGGCAAGGTCACCGGCGTGGAGGTGGCCTATGAGCAGCCGATCGGCGAGTACTTCGGCATCAACGCCAACTACACCTACGCCAACGGCACCACGGCCCACACCTGGTCCGACGGTTCGCACAACCTGCTGGGTACCTCGAAGAACACCTACAACGTGGGGGCCTACTTCGAGAACGAGCGTTTCGGAGCACGCGTCAGCTACACGCACCGCTCGTCGTTCCTGATCAGCCTGTCGGGCACCAACCCTTACTACCAGGATGATTTCGGCACGCTGTCGGCCTCGTTGAGCTACAAGGCCACCGACTGGCTGAGCATCAGCCTGGATGCGCTGAACCTCAACAACCCGACCTACAAGTACTACCAGACCGCGGCCATTCCGACGTCGTTCTACAGCAACGGCCGCCAGTACTACCTCAACTTCCGCTTCAAGTACTGATCCATCGGCCGCGTCATCGCCGAGTCGTGCACGCACGCCGGGCCTGGGTCATTCCGGGCCCGGCGTTTTTCATGTATAGCGTTCATTGCACCGTTCCAAGGAGTCGTTCCGATGGTCAAGCCCTTCCGCGCCAGGATGCACGGCGCACTGCTGCTGGGCAGCCTGTTTGCCCTGCTGCCGGCCCTGCCGGCCTTCGCCGCCGATCCGGTGCCCGCCGCTGAAGCTCCTGGCCCGCAGCTGCGCGCCAACAGCCTGATGCTGATTCCTGCCCCCGCCAGCGTGCAGCCCGGCCAGGGCAGTGGCATCACTGTGTCCGCCACGACCGCGCTGTACGCAGACGGCGAGGCCGCACAGCGGGTCGCCACCCAATTCGCCGACCTGCTGGCGCGCAGCGGCGGCCCGCGCCTGGCGCTGGCTACCGGCAAGGCTGCGGCCAAGGCAGGCGGCATCCGCTTCCAGATCATTCCCACCTTCCGCGACAGCGGCGAGAGCTACACGCTGGACAGCACCGCGCAGGGCGTGCTGGTGCAGGCCGGCAACGAGACCGGCCTGTTCTACGGCGCAACCACGCTGGCCCAGTTGGCCACCGGCGGCAGCCAGGGCGCGCTGCCGGCCGTGCAGATCCAGGATGCGCCGCGTTTCCCCTGGCGGGGCTTCATGCTCGACTCGGCGCGGCATTTCCAGAGCCTGGACGAGATCAAGCGCGTGCTTGATGCGATGTCCGCGCACAAGCTCAACACCTTCCATTGGCACCTGACCGATGACCAGGGCTGGCGCATGGAGATCAAGCGCTACCCGAAGCTGACCGAGGTCGGCAGCTGCCGCCTGCCGGCCGGCGATGGCGGCATCGATCCGGTGACCAGACAGGAGTACCCGTATTGCGGTTTCTACACGCAGGAGCAGATCCGTGAAGTGATTGCCTACGCAGCCAAGCTGCACATCCAGGTGATTCCGGAAATCGACGTGCCGGGCCATGCCACGGCCGCGATCGCCGCCTATCCGGAGCTGGGCTCGATCAGCACGCCGCTGAAGCCGATCAGCGAATGGGGCGTGTTCCCCAACCTCTTCAACGTGGAAGACAGCACCGTGACCTTCCTCGAGAACGTGCTGGAGGAGGTGATCGCACTGTTCCCGGCGAAGTACGTGCACGTGGGTGGCGACGAGGCGGTCAAGGATCAATGGATCGCCTCAACGCAGGTGCAGCAGCGCATGCGCGAGCTGGGCATCAAGGATGAGATGGCCATGCAGAGCCACATCATCAAGCGCCTGGAAACCTTCCTGGAAGCGCACGACCGCCGCCTGATCGGCTGGGACGAGATCCTCGAAGGCGGCCTGCCGCCGCAGGCCACGGTGATGTCCTGGCGCGGCACCGAAGGCGGCCTGGCCGCTGCCAGCGCCGGCCATGACGTGATCATGTCGCCGGTCGGCTACCTGTACCTGGACTACCTGCAGACCGCCTCGCCCAATGAACCGCCGGGCCGCCCCACGCAGGTCAACCTCGGCAAGCTCTACAACTTCGAGCCGGTGCCGGACGAACTGCCCGCCGACAAGCGCGGACACATCCTCGGCCTGCAGGCGAACATGTTCACCGAGCACACCCGCAGCTATGCGCGGCTGCAGCACAACCTGTTCCCGCGCCTGGCGGCGGTGGCCGAGACCGGCTGGAGCGCGCCCGGGAAGCGTGACTTCCGCGACTTCCTGGCACGCCTGCCGTCACAGCTGCAGCGCTACCGCGCATGGGGACTCGCCTATGCACAGACGCCGTTCGAAGTGGGCGTGGCGTACCACGATGATCGCGCCGCAGGCACGGTGACGGTGTCGCTGGCCAACCCGCTGGGCTACGAGGTGCGCTACAGCACCGATGGCCAGCCGGTGACCGCGCAGTCGCCGCTGTACCAGCAGCCGCTGACCGCGAAGGTGCCCACCACGGTACAGGCCGCAGCGTTCTACCAGGGCCGGATGCTGGCCGCAGAGCCCACCGTAGCCGCGTTCACTCCGCAATCGCTGCTCGCCCGCCGCAGCGACGAACTGCTCAGCTGCGTTGGCAACAAGGGCCTGGTACTGCGCCTGGAAGACGATGGCCCGCGCGAGGGCGCACGCGCGGTCTTCAACGTGGACATCTTCCAGCCCTGCTGGCGCTGGCCACAGGCGCAGCTGGACGGCATCGGCAGCGTGGAGGTGCGCGCCGGTCGCATCCCCTACTACTTCCAGCTGGCGCATGACGAGCCGAACCGTCGCTTCGAGAAGGCCAGGCGCGCGCACGGCGAGATGCTGATCCGCCGGGGCAGCTGCACGGGCAAGGTGCTGGCCGAAGTCCCGCTGCCGGCCACGCCCGATGCCGATGGCTTCGTGAGCCTGCGTGCGACGCTGCCGAAGGGCACGCACGGCACCGACGATCTGTGCATCAACTTCACCGGTGATACCCGCCCGGCGATGTGGGTGCTGGACGAAGTGACGCTGCAGAAGTAACCGGAAGGCTGTGGAGCCGGGCCATGCCCGGTTCCACTTCCATCAGGGAAGGCGTGTCAGCCCCGCCAGCGCAGCAGGAGGTCGCGCAGCGGGGTCAGCGCGAGGCCCAATCCGGCAAGAACGCCAACCGTGTTGGCGAGGGCGTCCATCGGGTCGGCCATGCGGTCGCGTGTCAGCGCCCCCTGTGCGAACTCGATCCCGATTCCCATCAGCACCAGGCCCAGCCCGACCCACAGCAGCGGACGTCCTTGCCGGAACAGCTGCACGGCACTGCCGGACAGAATGAAGTACGCCAGGAAATGTTCGACCTTGTCGCCGTTCTCCGGCACGGGAATCGGTGGCCGCGGAATCAGGCAGACCACGATCACGAACAGCACGGCCAGCACCCACAGCGCAGTCCATAGACGCGGCCGCCGCAGCGGCTTGATCATGCGCGTCGCGCTCACAGGCGCCAGCTCAGATCGCCCAGCGCGAACGCCGGCTCGAAGTCGATTCCACGCTGCAGGCCGATCGCCTGGAAGCGCTCGCCCATGCCGGTCGGCAGGGTCAGCTTCTTCACCTGGTCGCGCAGCTGGATGCGCCCCACCTCATCGGTACGCTCCTCGGCCAGGCTCAGCACCTGGTCCAGGCCATTGCCGATCAGGAAGCTGGCCTGGCTGCAGTACCCCGCCAGCTCGAAGCCACCGTGCAGGCCCGCTTCGGCCATCGCGGTGAAGTCCACCGAGGCCGTGATGTCCTGCAGGCCCGGCCAACGATGCACGTCGTTATGCACGTGGTGGCGGTAGAAGGCGCGCACCGTGCCGTCGTCGCGATCGTGCTGGTAGAACTCGCTGCGGCTGTAGCCGTAGTCGATGAACAGCATCGCGCCACGTTGCAGGCCGCCAGCCACTGCCTGCAGCCAGTACGGCAGCTGCGGCAGCACCTCTGAGCGGTATCCGTCGGCGAAGGGCCTTTCGAGATAGCGTTCGATGTGGCGCACGGCGCCGTTGAGCAGAATATCGGCCGGCTGCGCGCCACGGATGAAGTTGCCCTCCGCGTCCAGTTCCACGGTCTCCTCGTAGACCTCGCCGTCCCTGATCAGGAAGCGCGGGGTCGGAAGTGCGTCGATCACCTCGTTGGCGAACACCACACCTTCCCAGTCCTCTTCGAACGGACGCTCGATCCAGTCCACGCGCGTGGCCAGCTCTGCCGGCAGCGCCTGTTGCAGGCGCTGCTGCTGGCGCTGGCGCAGGTCGGCACTGGGTTCAAGGATGGCATAACGCGAAGGCACCGCATCCAGCTCGGCCAGCCGCAGCAGCACGGCTTCGGCGAAGGCACCGGTGCCGCCGCCCAGCTCCAGCATCCGCGACTGCGCACCGAGCTGGGCGAACACCGGCGCCAGCGCATTGGCCACGCTGCCGGCGAACAGGCCACCCAGCTCGGGCGCGGTGGTGAAGTCACCACCGCCACCGAACTTGCTGGAACCGGCGCTGTAATAGCCCCACCCGGGTGCGTACAGGCACAGTTCCATGAAGCGGGAAAACGGCATCGCGCCCCCCTGGGCGAGGATTTCAGCGCGCAGTGCGGCGGCCAGCTGGTCGCTGTGGGCCAGGGCGTCGGCATCGGGCAAAGGGAAGGTAGGCTGCATGGCGTCTTCGAATGCGGTGACAATGGTGCACAGGATAGCCGAGCCTTGGAGGACCCTCGATGAGCGACACCGCCCCCGTGGCCCTGATCACCGGCAGCGCGCGCCGGATCGGCGCCGCCATCGCACGCCAGTTCCACGCCTGTGGCTGGTCGGTGGTGCTGCATGCCAACACGTCCAGCGCCGAGCTGCAGCAGGCCGCCTTCGACCTGGACAACGTCCGTCCGGGCAGCGTGCTGGCCCTGCAGGCCGACCTGCGCGATGCCGGTGCCCTGCCCGATCTGGTCGAGCAGGCCGTGGCCCACTTCGGCCGCCTCGATGCGCTGGTCAACAACGCGTCCAACTTCTTCCCCACCCCGCTCGGCCAGGTGACCGCCGAAGCGATGGATGAGCTGTACGCGGTCAATGCGCGTGCACCGCTGCTGCTGTCACAGGCGGCCGCGCCGTACCTGCGCCGCCAGCAGGGCTGCATCGTCAATCTGACCGATCTGCACGGCACCGACCCGATGCGCGACCATGTGGCCTACACCATGGCCAAGGCCGCACTGGAGATGGCCACCCGGTCACTGGCGCTGGAACTGGCGCCGAAAGTGCGGGTCAATGCGGTCGCCCCCGGTGCGATCCTGTGGCCCGAGCAGGGAAAGGACGATTTCGCCCGCGAGGCCCTGCTGGCGCGCACGCCGCTGGCACGCACCGGCACGGTGGAGGAGATCGCCGAGGCGGTGTACTGGCTGGTGGCCGAAGCCAGCTTCGTCACCGGCCACACCCTGCGCGTGGATGGCGGACGCACGGTGAGTTGAAGTCCGCCGGGCATGGCCCGGCGCTACCGATCTACGTAGGCGAGCGCAGCGGCCCTCATTCCAGGTCAACCACCTCGAATGCCTCGCCAAACTGAGCGTGTGCGCGCCACAGCGCCGCCAGGGCCAGGCCGCTGACCGGGTCGATGAAGTCTGGCGCGATGTCCGCCAGCGGCTTCAGCACGAAGGCGTGCTTCAGCTCGGGGCGCGGAATGCGCAGATGGCCCGGGCCTTCCACGATGTGGTTGCCGTAGAACACCACGTCGATGTCCAGGGTGCGGTCGGAGAAGCGCGGACCACTGCGATCACGACCGTGGGCGTCTTCCAGTGCGTGCAGCCAATCATCCAGCGCCTGCAGCGGCAGATCGGTCTGGATCAGCACGCCATTGTTGAGGAAGGCCGGGCCATCGAAGCCGACCGCGGCCGTGCGGTAGGCCGGAGACACCTGCAACGCGCCGAAACGCTCGCGCAGGGCCGCCACCGCGGCGTGGAGATGGCGGCGGGGCTGGACGTTGCTGCCCAGGCTGAGGAGCACGGTGGTCATGCGGTTCAGGTGACGGGTCTGGGGGGCGTGGGCATGCCGTCGTCACGGCGGCCTGCCTACAATCCGGGACGCACATGATAGGGCACCGACATGACCTATTGCGTTGGAATCGAGGTGGACCAAGGCCTGGTCTTCGCCGCCGACACCCGGACCAATGCCTCGCTGGACGATGTGCGCGTGCACCGCAAGCTGCACGTGTTCGAGTATCCCGGCCAGGCGGCCTACGTGTTGATGGCGGCTGGCAACCTGGCCACCACCCAGTTGCTGGTCTCGCGCCTGACCCGGGACGCCGGCGAGCGGCGCACGCCCAACCTGCGCGACATGACCCATCTGTTCGAAGCGGCTGCCTACGTCGGTCGCCTGCTGGTGGACAGCCAGGTGCACGGCGGCCACAGCGAGCACGGCCATGACGGCGTCAACACCCAGGCCACGCTGATCTTCGGCGGCCAGGTCGCCGGCGAACGCCCCGGCCTGTACATGATCTACCCGCTGGGCAATGCCATCGCCGCCTCGCCGGAGACCCCCTACCTGCAGATCGGCGAGTCCAAGTATGGCAAGCCGATCCTCGACCGCATCCTCAGCCCGGCCACGCGCCTAGAGGACGCCGCACGCACGGCGATCGTGTCGCTGGATTCGACCATCCGTTCCAACCTCTCGGTCGGCCTGCCGATCGATCTGGCATTGCTGCGCGACGGCGAGCTGCGGATCGCCCAGCAGCTGCGGCTGGGCGCGGACTCGCCCCTGTATGCGGACATCCACCAGAACTGGTCACGGCGGCTGGAACAGGCCGTGGACAGCCTGCCACGCTTCCCGTGGGAGACCCCGGAACGGCCGGCGTGACCTGCCGCCGGGCATGGCCTGGCGCTACCTACCGCTTCCGGTAGCGCCGGGCATGGCCCGGCGACGCAGATTCAGCCCAGTGCCTCTGCCACAGCGCGGAACACCTGCTGCATCTGCAACGGCTTGCGCAGCACATGCACCTCGATGCCATCAGGGAATGCATCGGCCGGAACCTCCACTGACGCGTCTTCCAGCACCAGCGCCGGCCCCCGGTAACCCAGCCCGGCCATTTCGCCCAGCAGCTGGCTGGCCGGCAGCAGTTTGGAGCCGGCATCGGCGATCACCAGCGCCGGCATCGCCTCCTGCTGCATCCAGCGCAACGCCGCCGGGCCATCGGAGGCCAGCTGCAGCTGATATCCCTGGCTGGACAGCGCGTTGCCCAGCAGCGACAGGCGCGTGGCTTCACCATCGACCACCAGGATCGACTGGCCACTGCCCAGTGCCACCAGCTGCTCGATCGGCTCGCCGCTCTCGATGGCGTCACGCATCGGCAGGCGCAGCTCGAAACAGGTGCCCTGCCCCGGCTGGCTGGTGACCGTGATGCTGCCGCCAGCACCTTCGACGATGCGCTTGCAGGAAATCAGGCCCAGGCCGGTACCGTCCGCCTTGGTGGTGAAGAAGGGATTGAACAGGTGCGAGAGCGTGTCTGCATCCATGCCGATGCCTTCGTCGGCCACGGCGATGCGCATCCAGTCCACACCGTCGCGCTCGCCGGCATGGCTTGCGGTCAGGCTCAGGCGGCCGCCGCTGGGCATCGCCTGGATCGCATTGAGTGCCAGGTTCAACAGCACCTGCTGCAGCTCGGTGTAGTTCGCATCGACCGCCAGGCCCTCATCCTCCACCTGCAGGTGCAGGCGCACCGCATCGGGCACGTTGCTGCGCAGCAGCAGCGCCACCGCGTCGAACAGGCCGTCGATCTGCACGCGTTCGCTGGGCTTGCGCGAGCCACGGACGAACGACAACATCGATTCCGCCATTTCATGACCGCGGCGGCCGCACTCGGCGATCACATCCGCAAGGTGGTGCAGCTGCGGATCATCGGTGCGCGCCTTCAGCAGGTCCGGCATGATCAGCAGCGGCTGCAGGATGTTGCGCAGGTCGTGGCTGAGGCCAGCGGCGAGCAGCGAAAGGCTTTCCAGCCGTTGCGCGCGCATCAGCTCGGTTTCCACGCGCGAACGCTCCACCGCGCTGCGCGCCTCGCGGATCGCACGGGCCACCGCCGACGGCAGGCGCGCTGGCTGGTGCTTGATGATGTAGTCGTTGGCGCCCTTCTGCAGCGCCGCCACTGCATTCTCCTCACCCATCGTGCCCGAGACGAAGATGAAGGGAACATCCGGCGCCGTCTCGCGCACGATGCGCAAGGCATCGTCGCCGGAGAAACCCGGCATGCTCAGGTCGGACAGCACGATATCCGGCTGGAATGCGGCCAGCGCCTGGCGCAGTTCCGCCTCGCTCTCAACGCGCTCGAAGCGGGCTTCCAGGCCCGCATCCAGCATCTGTTCGGACATCAGCTCGGCGTCTTCAGGCGAATCCTCCACCAGCAGGATGCGCAGTGCCCCGAGGGAGGGACCGGTCAGGGGCATGGGCTTACTCGAGTTCCGGTGCCTGGTTGATCAGTGCCCAGAACTTGCCCAGGGTCTGCACGGCACCGAAGAACTGGTCCACGTCCACCGGCTTGACCACGTAGGCGTTCACGCCCATGTCCCAGCTGCGGGCCAGATCGCTCTCTTCGCGCGAGGACGACAGGATCACCACGGGAAGGCGCTTGAGCTCCTCGTGCTCACGGATCTGCCGCAGCACTTCCAGGCCGTCCATGCGCGGCATCTTGATGTCCAGCAGCAGCACCGCCGGCAGGCCCTCCTCGCGGCTGGCGAAGGCACCGCGCCGCAGCAGGTAGTCCATGACCTCCACGCCGTCCTCGACGTGCACGATGGGATTGGCCAGGCGGGCTTCCTGCAGGGCGTCGATCGCCATCTCGGCATCGGCCGGGCTGTCTTCGGCAAGAAGGATGGTGCGCAGAGTCGTCATGCGGAGGGACCTTGTTTGTCCGCGTCGAGCGCGGGAGGCAGGTAGAAGTGGAAGGTTGCGCCGGCGTCCGGCTCGGCTTCGGCCCAGACCCGGCCTCCATGACGGGTCAGCACGCGGCGTACGCTGGCCAGGCCGATGCCGGTACCGGGGTAATCACTGGCCTTGTGCAGGCGCTGGAACACGCCGAACAGCTTTCCGGCATAGGCCATGTCAAAGCCTGCACCATTGTCGCTGACCGTGAACTGATGGCCGCCATCGGGCTGCGGCTGGTAATCCACGCGGATCTTCGCCGGTTCGCGGTTGCTGGAATACTTGACCGCGTTGCCGAGCAGGTTCAGCCACACCTGGCGCATCATGTTCTCATCGGCCACCACGATCGGCAGCGGTGCGATGTTCCATTCGACGTGATGGACCTGGCCACTGCTTTCAGCCTCGGCCTGCAGGTTGGAATCGAGCATCGCACGGGTATCGGACACCAGCGACTGCATGTCCACTGCCTGCTGGCGCATCGCTGCGCGCCCCAGCCGCGAATAGACCAGCAGATCGTCGATCAGCGTCGCCATGCGCCGCGCCGAGCTGGAGATCACCCCAAGGTAATGCAGGCTCTTCTCGTCGGCGCTCTCGCCCAGGTGGCGCGACAGCTTGTCGGAGAAGCCGGCAACGTGGCGCAGCGGCGCGCGCAGGTCATGCGACACCGAATAGCTGAATGCTTCCAGCTCGCGATTGACCTCCGAGACCTGCGCCACCTTGCCTTCCAGCTGGCGGTTCAGTTCCTCCACACGCGACTGCACGGCGCGCTGCACGGTGACATCGCTGACGGTCAGCAACACCACTTCATCGTCGGTATCCGGCAGCGGCATGCGCCGCGCGTTGAGCAGCATGTAGCGCACCACGCCCTCGGAGGTGCGCTGTTCGTGCTCGAAGTCCCACAGCTCGCGCCCGCGCAGCAGCACATCGACCAGGCGCTGGCGCACGACGGCGTCCCGCCAGGCGCCGTCGCCGACGTCATCCAGCAGCAGGCCATCGGCACGTTCGTCCTGCAGGCCGTACAACTCGGCAAAGGCCGGATTGTGCAGCTGCACGCGCAGCTCGCGGTCGAGCAGCACGATCGGCTCACGCACGGTCTGCAGTACTGAGGCAGCGCGCGCGGCCGAGCGCAGCGACTGCCGTTCGGCCTGCAGGCGCCGACCGATCTGCCGCTGCAGCAGCCAGAGCACCAGGCCGAGCAGCGCCAGCTGCACCACCAGCGAGCTCCACGAGACGAATTCGGTCTGCCTGCGCTGCCGCGCAGCCTGTTCGGCCCGCTCGGCCAGCAGCGCCTGCTCGCTGTTCTGCAGCTCTTCAACCACGCTGCGGATCGGGTAACGGGTGCTCAGGTCCTGTACCAGCGCGCGCTGGTCACTGTTCGGTTCGGCCTTGGCCAGCGCGCGCGCCACCGCCAGCCGCCCTTCCAGCATGGACTCGATGCGACCGATGCGGATCAGCTGCTCAGGATTATCGCGTGTCATCCGGCCCAGCTCTGCGAGTCGGCCGGGAATCTCGTTGGCCTTGGCCATGCGCTCGCGCAGACCGGGCGCGTCCACGCCCTTGGACAGCGTCAACGCCGCCGACTCGACATCGCGCACATCGGCCTGCAACTGTTGGAGCGCCACGCCAACCGCCTGCGTATGCGTCACCCAGGCCATGGCTTCTTCGTTCTCACGCTGAAGCTTGCGCTGGGTCAACCACGGCACGACGATGATCGCGGCGGCGGCCAGCGCCAAGGCCGGCAATCGCCAGCGATCCCAGATGTCGTCACTGAACACCAGCGCCATAGTTCCTCATCAGCACGGCCGCAGAGGGATGGGCCCGGACAGGCCCAGCTGCGGCGGAACCGGCAATATAGCGCAGGCGGTCACACCTCTGGAACGTCTGGCCCCGGCAGCTGAACGCTCCAGAAAACATCATGGGTGGAGCCGGGGCTGGCCCGGCTCCACCGTCATGCAGCTGTACTGCGGCGCCCCGGCGGGGCGGCGCACGGGATCAGCGCTTGGCCGCCGCGTTGACCTTCAGCGCGCTGGCATCAACGCGGGTGACGCCCTTGATGCCCTTGGCCGTAGTGACGGCCTTGTCATGCTCGGCCTGGGTCGCCACCGTGCCGCTGAGGCTGACGACGCCATTCACGGTTTCCACCTTGACCTCGGTGCCCGGCACATTGCTGCTGGCCAGCAGGTCGGCCTTCACCTTGGTGGTGATCCAGGTGTCGGTCACCGGCTCGTTGGAGTCGTGGCGATCGGCGTGGGTCATCGCCGAATGGTCGGTGGCAGGCGGACTCTTGGCTGCCGGATCCTTGGCGAATGCAGCCGAGGAGGACAGCGCCAGGCCCAGGGTGAGGGCCGAAGCAATCAGCGTACGGGTCGGGTTGTTCATCGTGTGTTACCTCCTGCGGAATGTGGGGTCAGTGTGGCCGCAGCGCCGTGCAGCAGGCGTGGCGCTACGGTCACGCCGCCGTGAATCGCGCCGGTTTTCAACGCAACCGTTCAGCTTTGGATCCTGGCCCCCGTCGTTTACCCTGCATGCCTGATCTGCGCGGAGCACTGCCATGCGCCCTGACCTGCAACTGGCCCTGATCGGGTACGGCCTTGCCGGCCGCGTTTTCCACGCGCCGCTGATCCAGCACACCCCGGGACTGACCCTGCACAGCGTGGTCAGTTCGCAGCGCGACCTGCTGCTGCGCACGTTCAGCGATGTACACGTGCGCGCGGCACCCCAGGACGTATTCGACGATCCGGCGGTGGACGCGGTGGTGATTGCCACGCCGAATGACCAGCACGCACCATTGGCGATGGCAGCGCTGGCCGCAGGCAAGCATGTGCTGGTGGACAAACCCTTCGCACTGGACGTGGCCGAAGCCGAAGCCGTGCTGGCGGCGGCGCGCGATGCAGACCGCATCGTCACGGTGTTCCAGAATCGCCGTTTCGACGCCGATTTCCTGACGTTGCAGGCCTTGCTGGCCGAAGGTGCGCTCGGCGAAGTCGCCGAATGCCATGCGCATTTCGATCGCTACCGCCCGCACGTGCGCGAGCGCTGGCGGGAGCAGGAGGGGCCTGGCAGTGGCCTGTGGTATGACCTTGCACCGCATCTGCTGGATCAGATGCTGGTGCTGTTCGGCTGGCCGCAGGCGATCGACGCGGACCTGGCGGTGCAGCGCGAAGGCGGCAGCGGCATCGATTACTTCCATGCGGTGCTGCATTACCCGAGGCACCGCGCGATCCTCCATGCCGGTTCGCTGGTGGCGGCACCGACGCCCCGGTTCGCCGTGCACGGCAGCCGCGCCAGCTGGATCAAGCAGGGCCTGGACGTACAGGAAGCACAGCTGCGCCGCGGCGTTGCGCCGGGCGCGCCGGGCTGGGGCATCGACCCGCGTCACGGCGAGCGGGTGTACTGCGATGCCGAGGACAACGTGCAACGCAGCACGGTCGACAACCTGCCGGGCGACTATCGCCGCCTGTATGCCCAGTTCGCTGCGGCGATGCAGGGTGACGGTGAACCCACGGTCAGCCCATTGCAGGCGCTGCAGGTAATGCGCTTGCTGCAGGCTGGCAGGGACAGCGCTTACGAGGCCCGGCGCATCGCACTGAACTGATCGCGGTCCGCGGCCCGGAACCCCACGGCAGCGCCGAAGGGCTCCGTTCCTGGCGCTTACGACTTCTTGATCGCATGCCCACCGAACTCGTTGCGCATCGCCGCCAGCAGGCGGTCAGTGAACGAATTCGACTCGCGCGACCGCAGGCGTTCCAGCAGCGAGAGCGTGATCACCGGCGCCGGCACATCCAGCGCGATCGCTTCGGCCACGGTCCAGCGGCCTTCACCGGAATCCTCCACGTAGGGGGCGATGCCATCCAGCGACGGATTGCGCTTGAGCGCCTCGGCACTCAGGTCCAGCAACCACGAACGCACCACGCTGCCATGGCGCCAGACCTCGGCAACCTGCGCCAGGTCCAGCTCCATGTCCTGCTTGCGTTCCATCAGTGCGAAGCCTTCGGCGTAGGCCTGCATCATTCCGTACTCGATGCCGTTGTGGACCATCTTGGTGAAATGGCCCGCACCGGGAGGACCGACGCGTGCCCAACCCCGATCCTCCGCCGGCGCCAGTGTGCGCAGCAGCGGCGCAACCTGCTCCACCACCTTCGCCTCACCGCCGACCATCAGGCTGTAGCCCTCCTGCAGGCCCCAGATGCCGCCGCTGGTGCCGCAGTCGACGTAGCCCAGGTCGTCCTCGGCCAGCGCCTTGGCGCGGCGGATCGAGTCCTGGTAATTGGAGTTTCCGCCGTCAATGACGATGTCACCCTCGGCCAGGTGCGGGGTCAGCTGGCCGAGCGTCTGGTCGACCGTTTCGCCCGCCGGCACCATCAACCACAGCACGCGCGGCACCGGCAGCGCGGCGACCGCGGCGGCCAGCGAATCGACTACTTCGATGCCGGCCTCCGCGGCGCGCTGGCGGGCGCCTTCGCCCGGGTCGTAGCCGACCACGCGGTGGCCGCCGCGATGCAGGCGCTGGGCCATGTTGGCGCCCATGCGGCCAAGGCCGATCATTGCAATATCCATTGTTTCACCTTCAGTTGGGGTCTAGGGTCAGGCTGCCTGGCCTGCCGGTTGACGCACAGTGGCGCAGCTGCGCCTCGCGCCAACGCCGGTAGAGCGTGGTATGCAGATTGTGCACCGCCAGGTCGATCGAAAACGGCGTTCGTGGATTGCGGTCGAGCAGCCGGGCGATGTGGTAGCCGATAGGACGTATACCGCGCGGATGCACGTAGATCACGAACTGCTGGTAGAACGGATCGTCCAGCACCTGGTCCATGCGTGCCAGGCGGGCGTGGTAGCGCGCTGGAAGGCGCGCCCGCAGTCCGGGGTCGCGTTCGAACAGGAGCCGCTCGAAATAGCGCCGCCCCACCCGCGGCAGCCCCTGCGCCAGTTGCCACAGCTCGGCGTTGCGCTGGTCGTACCAGGCCAGGCCTCCGTGGCGGGCAAGCGCCTGTGCTGCATCCGGCCCGACGTCGACAACGACGAAGTTCTCGGCCTGGTTGCTCAGATCGTCCAGCGTGCTCTTGTCGTACACGTGTTCGATGAAGCCGGGCAGGCCCGCGAAGGCCTGACGTCCCCTCGCCGAGGTGCGCACGGCTTTGCCGTCGGCAAGGAAGTCGCCCGCATGCGCACCGAGCAGGACACTGTCGGTGCCGTGCAGCGCGATGAAGGTGCCGATCGACAGTTCGCCTGCGGTGAACTCCGCGTCGAACGCAGCATCGCCATACAGCTCACGCTGCGCTGCCAGCTGCGCGACCTGGCGGCCGACACCGCATTCGGCACGCACCGCACCGCCGTAGAACGCCTGCAGCGCGCGGCTGTTGCCATCCACGGGAACGTAGCCGCGGCCGAAGCTGCGCACGCGTTGCCACCCCTGCGCCCGTGCGCCCTGCATCCCGAAGCCGATCCAGCCCAGCTGTGCGCCGGAGAAGCGGAACTGCGGGTTGCCCTGCAGCGACGTGGCGGCCCGCCGGGTCGCCGCGCCCAGTTCGAAGGCATAGGCACAGACCGTGGAAGGATCCTCCAGCAGCTGCTGCAGCAGCGCCTCGCGCTGCGCCCCGTCCAGCGTCTGCGGCCATCGCACACGCAGATCACCTGCGGCCTGCGCCTCGACCAGCGATGCCCGGGTGCACACCGGGCCACCCTGGATCTGCGGCGCACTGACCGCAGCCACTTCAAACCGCCAGCCCAGCCGCTGCAGCAGGCCCTGCGTGCAGTCCGCGGCCGCCGCCGCGCTGCCTGCCGGCGAAGCCAGCAGCAGGGCCATGACCATCAGCCCACGCCGCACGCTCAACCCTGATCCGTCGCCGCCGCCGGCTCCGATACGGGGGGAGCGGGCAGCCGTTCCGGAACCGGCGGCGCCTCACCGGGGGCGGCCGGCAGGTACTGCTGCAGGCGCTGGAAGAACCGGCGGTAGAAGTCGGCATCGGTGATGGTGCTGCTGGCGACCTTCACCAGGGAATCGTCATTGCTGCCGAACGGCAGCGACACCGAACCCAGCGCGCCCACGCCCACGCTGGCCGAGGTCGGGCTCTTCTTCAACGCATAGCGGTCCTGCACCGCGCTGACGAACACCAGCGACTGGCTGCCACGCGGCGCGCAGGAGATGCGGAGTACCAGTTGCTCGTGATCGTCCTCGCGGGGCTGGAAGTTCTTGCTCCCCTCCACCTGCGCGTCATCGACGCGGGCGATCGCATAGCCCTGGCTGAGCAGGGCCCGTCGCGCCGCTTCACAGGCATCGGCCGGGCGGCTGTCGACCGTCCGGGAGAAGGTGTCGCCGGAATCGAAGGACTCGCGCAGCACGGTGCTGTCGGCGGCGCGGCCACCGCAGGCCGACAGGATCAGGGCACTGGCAATACCGACGGCAACGCTGCACAGAGGGGAGACCCGCATGGGAACTCCTGCGAGAAAGGTAGCTGCTAGGGTAGTCCCGCCCCCGTGTGCGGCAGGTCGACAGCACCGCTGGCGGCGCAGGTTGTTGCTCCCGGTTCATGCACCGGCAGCGCCGGGCATGACCCGGCGCTGCCCGTCAACGCAGACGGGGCCGGCATTGCCGGCCCCGTGGGGTACTTCATGTCACGCGTGGCTCAGTCGGCCCAGCGACCGGCCCCGGTGGACTGCGGCAGCACCTGCGCCGACAGCGGGCGATCATTGGCCAGCAGATTCACCGCATCGGCCAGGATCGCAGCGGATTCACGCAGCAGCGGGTCCGGTCGCTTCTCGGCGGCCTTCTCACGGGCGGCATCCTTGACGATATCGCGCTCGTTGCCGGTCAGGCCGTCATCGCTGCTGTCATCGGCCAGCGGATCCAGGGCCAGGCCCAGCTCCTTGCGCATGATCTGGCGCTCCTTGCGCTGGGTGTCCTGGCGTTCCCGCTCGGCACGACGCGTCGCTTCATTGAGCGAGACATACTTCTTCGCCGCTTCGGCACGGAACTGCTCGACATCCTCGTTCCACCACACGAATTCCTTGTCGGTGGCGATGCGTGCCTCGTGGCGGGTTTCCAGCTTCGGCAGCAGCGGCGCGAAGTTGCCGTACTGCGTATGCGGCACCGCGGCGATGCGGGTCCACGGCAGGGCATTGTCGTAGGTGCTTTCGCCGAACTCGGTGGCATCGACGCTGGCGGGGAACGCCAGGTCCGGCACCACGCCCTTGTGCTGGGTGCTGCTGCCGCTGATGCGGAAGAACTGGGCGATGGTCAGCTTGACCTGGCCGAAGCGCTGCGTTTCGCCGCTCGGCCAGCGATCAAGGTCGACGATGTTCTGCACGGTGCCCTTGCCGAAGGTGGTCTCGCCGATCACCAGGCCGCGGCCGTAGTCCTGGATGGCACCGGCGAAGATTTCCGACGCCGAGGCCGAACCACGGTTGACCAGCACGGCCAGCGGGCCGTCCCACGCCACGCCCTGATTGCGGTCGCTGTTGACGGTGATGCGGCCGCCCGATTCACGCACCTGCACCACGGGGCCCTGTTCGATGAACAGCCCGGTCAGTTCGATCGCCTCGTCCAGCGAGCCACCACCGTTGTTGCGCAGGTCCAGCACGACGCCGTCGAGCTTGTCGTTCTTGAAGCCCGCCAGCAGCTTGGCCACATCGCGCGTGGCCGACGCATAATCGGCGGCATTGCGGCGGCGGCCCTCGAAGTCCTGGTAGAAGGTCGGCAGCTTGATCACGCCGATCTTCCGCGCCGGCTCGCCATTGGCGGCCGGAATGGTCATGGTTTCACCCTTGGCGGCCTGCTCGGCCAGGCGCACCTTCTGCCGGGTCAGGACCAGGGTGTGATGCTTGCCATCGGCGCCCTCCTCGGCCGGGATGAACTCCAGCTTGACCTGGGTATCCTTGGCACCGCGGATCTTGGCCACGACATCGTCGATGCGCCAGCCGATCACATCCTCGACCACGCCCGACTTGCCCTGACCGACGCCGACGATGCGGTCACCCGGCTTCAGGGTGCCATCCACGGAGGCCGGTCCACCGGCGATGATCTCGCGGATCACCACCATGTCGTCCTGGCGCTGCAGCTGCGCACCGATGCCTTCCAGCGACAGCGACATCGCCTGGTTGAAGTTCTCGGCGGTACGCGGAGTGAAGTAGTCGGTGTGCGGATCGACCGCACTGGTGTAGGCGTTGAGGAAGAACTGGAAGACATCCTCGCCCTTCAGCTCGTTGACCGACTTCTCCAGCGTCGCGTAACGCTTGTCCAGCGTCTTGCGGATGTCGTCCGGCTTCTTGCCGGCCAGCTTCAGGCGCAGCCAGTCATTCTTGACCGACTTGCGCCACAGTTCATCCAGCTCGGCATTGCTGGCCGCCCACGGCACCTTCTTGCGGTCGTACTCAAAGCGCTCGTCGGTGGTGAAGTCCGGCTCCTGCCTGAGCAGCTTGCGTGCGTAGGCCACGCGCTCGCCTACGCGCTGCTTGTACACCGCGAAGACCTGGAAGGCCGGCTCAAGTTCACCGCCACGGATGGCATTGGCGATGTTCGCCTCGAAGGGTGCGAAGCGCGCCACATCGGCCTGGGTGAAGTACTGCTTGCCGCCGTCCAGGGTCTCCAGGTAACGCTTGAACACATCCTTGGAGGTGGCTTCATCGAGCGCACGCGGACGGTAGGCGTACCGGCTGTCGGACAACAGGCCGTACACCAGCTTGGAGGTGGTCACCTGATCGGCGGTCGCCGCAGCCGGCAGCGCCGGCGAATCGGCCTTGGCCGACAGCGCCAGCGGCGCTACCAGCGCCAGGGCCATCAGGAATGCGGGGGCTTTGAATTTCATGAACGTGCTCGAAGGCGCCTTGCCAAGGGGGAGACTGCGTGGTGTTCAGACATCACGACAGTGCCGAAAGTTGCCGGGTTTGTCACCCGTCCGCATCCGGTGGAAAACCAGCCTAGCGGGGCCGGTGTAGCAAATTGTGAATGCAGGCGAAGGCGTGCGGACCAACGGTCCGCGCCCACCACGGTGGTAGGCACGCCCATCGGTAGCGGGGGGGGGGGG